>NZ_JAQMTJ010000158.1:0-12892 GCF_028330815.1 Dolichospermum lemmermannii CS-548 | reverse complement strand
TTAGGTTCAACAGGGTTTTATCTTGCTCACGAGTTAAAAATACCCTTAAACGAGCGCCCATATTTTAATCACCTCAGTAGATTGATTTTCCGTATTTACTTATCTTTACATAGTTTGATTTCTTTGCGCCAACTTACTTATGTCAATTTGTTGTTGTAACTCTTCGTATTTTTGTAATAATTCTTGAACGTTTGGTGGTATATTTTCACCTTGGGAGAGGTGAGAACTCGCCATTAATTCTACCAGACGTTGAGAACGAGATCGTTCAGAGTATTCAAAGGCTTTATCTATTTGTTTATTATTGATGTATGCCTGTACTATGTTTTGATAAATGTTTATAGAGTCTTCTAAAATCTCTTGACGACGTGATTCTGATTTTATCCAAGTGCGGCTAGTTTCTAATGCTTCAATGGCAATACTATAACCTTCTATTGCTTCTGTCCATAGTCTTGATTTAAAAGCAGTATTTCCAAGGTTACGAGCAGCCATTTTTGCGTCAATAGGATAAATTTTAGGTGTATTAATTTCTAATACTGATCTGTAACAATTTATTGCTCTTTTTACTAAACCTTGATCACGGAAAACATTACCTAAGTTATTTTGAAGTATAGAATATTCAAATGGGTAATTTTCAAAAGTATAAAAATTTAAAGAATTTTCAAATGCTTTGACTGCCAATTTTAAATTGTCTTCTTTATATCCCTGAATTCTTTTATTATATGCAATACCCAAATTCATTTGAGTATTTGCCCATTGTTCAGGAAGAGTTTTTTTGTTTATGACTTCTAATATTTCATGATAAATATTTATTGCTAATTCCCAATTTCTTTCACCATACTCATTCGGAACATCACAGTAAGCAGATGCCATAGTATCTCTTAGAATTGCCCATTTCTCCAATAAATTATTTTGCTTAAAAATAGTTAAAGCACTTTTACAATTTGAATTTAATATTTCTAATTTTTTATAAAGATAGGTCTTTTTTTTTGTAACTCTACTCATTTTAGAATATAAAACTACTAAATTTGTTTGAGTTTCTGCCCACTCTATAGGAAACTCTTGAACAGAGTAAATTTTTAAAGCATTCTCATAAGCTAATCTTGCATTTTCCAAATTCTCTGAAGTATCACCATATCTTTTAGCTAGATAAGCATTACCTAAATTAAGTTTAGATGTAGCCCACTCTCTTGGAAAAGATTTACGGGTAAAGATAATTTCAATAACCTCAAAACAAGCAATAGCGATTTCTAAATTATTAGATATATTTCCTTGAGTAAACTGTCCAACTAGTGTACCAAAATCACCGATAGCTGCTGCTACGGGTTGTGATTTACTCAAAGGTTCTTTACCAAAATAATTTTTAGCGAAACGGTGTAATAAGTCAGAAAAATTCAAATCTAGTTTGTCGACATTAGCTGTCAGTAAAGGATAAACAATATTTTTATCACCAAAACTTTGCGAAGTTGTTACTAACACTTCCAACAAAAAATCTATAGGTTCTTTTATCATGATTAATTTTATATTACCTAATCCAGTATATTTTTATTTGGTCAAATATAATCATTACCCCAAAATCTCCGTTAACTTCTCCATCAAATCTTCCGCTAACTCCAACAACTCAACCTCATTAATAGAACTATTACCAGAAGCGCGACTACTTCCAGAAATCACAACATCACCAACTAAAAAATCCTTAGCTGCAAAAATCCGATCTTTCTCCGTTAATTGACTCAAACAATATTCCAAACCAGCAATAATTTCATCATGAGATTTATTCTGTAAACGTTTTCTTACCTCCACCGCAACCAGATCATCACTTTCTAAGAAAGTAGTAATTTTCTCAATATAACCAGGTTCATCGTCATCATCTCCCCAAGTTTCTAGCCAATCACCATCTATATCTTCAAAATATAAATCAGCCGCTTCTAACCCATATTTCATAATATCATCTTGTAATTGCTGTGCAGCTTTTACAGATTCTAAAAAACTTGCTAATCTTTGTTGACGGTCAGTTAATTTTTCGACTACCATAATTAATTACCTTTGGTAAAAATATTCAGATGCCAAATATTATCCATCTAACTACGGTACGTCCTGATAAAATCAATTGCTGATAACTACCTGAATTTAGATGATCACTATTATCTAATGCTGTATTCACTATCTGATTAACAAAATCCTGATTTTTAGGGTTGTAACTTAAAAATAAACCTCTTTCTATTTCCCAGAAAATTAGTCTATCTTTCCATTTAGTAACCTTATTAGGTAAAAATTCTTGATCTAGGCTAGTAAGTTGTACACAAAGTGGTTTATTCTGGCTACCACTAACAATTATATCAGTTGCCATTGACAGGTCAGCAATATATCTTTTGACAACTGTACCACCATCTTGGTTAATAATTTTAGAGATAGCGTCTATTAGCGGTGCGTCTTCCTGATGAAAATTTCCCGCCATTAACTCTCTTCTCCAAATATAAAATTTTTTGTCTTCTTTACTCAACCACCTGGGAAATAGATCACCATACCAATACTTCAGCGTCGGTGGTAGTGCATCCAAAGCAGATTGTTTTTCTACCTCAGAAGCTAAAGATTGAAATTTGATCCAAGCGTCTGCATCTCTGATAATTTCCAGAAGAAACAAAAGAACAAAACGTTTAGACATCAGTGTACCAGGTTTCACATCTTTAATCCAGTTGTTAATCTGGTTTAACCTAATTGCTAAACTGGGATCTATGGTTGATGCTTCCTCAATTAATGATTTTAGTTTTTCCTTAATCTGTTGTGGATGCAAAATATATACCTGAAAAATAATAAAATTTTTTATTTAGTTTATATATTTTTAATGGTTTTGTAAAGTAACAATTTATTTAGTTAACCAGAGTACGTTTTAACGTACTTAAACTATTAGCCCGGAAATTGATTTCCGGGTGGGTATAGAAGCACACAAATAACCCCCACCTAACTTTTTTCCACCAAATAACCACAACGATGTTCACCATGAATCAACCAATGAGTCCGTTCCACAGTACAATCTGGAAGAATAGCCGCAAACATTTCCAATTCATGACCACAAACGCTGGGAAAAGATTCCGCAACATCAGAAATAGCGCAAGTATGTTCCACAAAAATAAATCTTTCCGCACCACTAGCATCTGATTCCACAGCGTGAAACTCCGCCATAAAACCTTCAGCCTTTCGCAATTCTATCAAATTTGCGACCCGTTCCTGCAAAGAACCATTACCCACCCGTTCATGATATTCTTGGGCTTTACGTTCCCACTGTTTCCGTAAAATAGACTTTACTTGGTCACGTCCCACAGTTTCCGCTAAAGTGTCAAGAAGAGAAACCGCAAACTCACCATAACCATCACTTAAGCGGTTAGCATTTTTTTGTAAATGTGATCTTCCCCCCCGACTCAAGTGATAAACGTGCTGGGGTCTGCCCATACTCGGTTGTTCTGATACCGAATATAGAACTAACTCCTCCATCTCTAAATCCTTTAAATGACGACGAATCGCTTGGGGACTCACATCCAAAAAGTTCGCCAACTCAACAGCCGTTGCTTGTGAGTGTTTCAATAGATACTCTAGGATATCCTGCTTAGTTGAGGTCTGCTGGGTAGTCGCCATCTTCTCTACTAGACGCTTCGCAAACGTCCCAAAATAAAAAACTTTTTTTTCTGAAAATTTAACTTAAACAACATTGTTGTTGTTAATCTATCGTACAATGAAAATAGATTAAACAACAGCCGAATTGTTTTAGTCGTTAAACCTATTCTAGCAGTCCTGTTAGGAATTGGTAACAGAAAACGGGAATTAGCTTTGTGCAACCCGTCGCCCGTCCTTTAAAGAGAACAGAAGAGAACCGATGAGCGCATCCGTCACCACATTAGTCAACCAACCTTATAAGTACGGCTTTGTTACCGATATTGAAGCCGATACTATTCCTCGTGGGTTAAGCGAAGATGTTGTCCGCCTAATTTCCGCCAAAAAGAATGAGCCGGAATTTATGCTGGAATATCGTCTCCGAGCATATCATCAGTGGCTGAAAATGACAGAACCAACTTGGTCTCATGTCCAATATCCGCCTATTAATTATCAGGATATTATTTATTATTCCGCACCGAAACAAAAGAAAGCTAAACTCAACAGTTTAGACGAAGTTGATCCGACTTTATTGGAAACCTTTGCAAAATTAGGTATTCCTTTAAATGAACAAAAGCGATTAAGTAACGTTGCTGTTGATGCGATTTTTGATAGTGTTTCTGTTGCGACTACATATAAAGAAAAACTTGCCAAAGATGGCGTAATTTTCTGTTCTTTTTCGGAAGCTTTACAAGAACACCCAGAATTAATTAAAAAATATTTGGGTAGCGTTGTTCCCATTGCTGATAATTATTTCGCAGCTTTAAATGCGGCTGTATTTAGTGATGGTTCTTTCGTTTATATTCCCAAAGGCTTAAAATGTCCGATGGAACTGTCTACATATTTCCGCATTAATACCGGAGATACAGGACAATTTGAACGGACTTTAATTGTCGCCGAAGCAGGAAGTTATGTTTCTTATTTAGAAGGTTGTACAGCCCCCATGTACGACAGCAACCAATTACACGCGGCGGTTGTAGAATTGGTGGCTTTAGATAATGCGGAAATTAAATATTCTACCGTGCAAAACTGGTACGCTGGTGATGTCAATGGTAAAGGCGGAATTTACAACTTTGTAACTAAACGTGGTTTGTGTCAAGGTGTCAATTCTAAGATTTCTTGGACTCAAGTAGAAACAGGTTCTGCTATTACTTGGAAATATCCTAGTTGTGTTTTGATTGGTGATAATTCTGTGGGTGAATTTTACTCGGTTGCATTAACAAATAATATGCAGCAAGCTGATACTGGAAGTAAGATGATTCACGTTGGGAAAAACACCCGCAGCACTATTATTTCTAAAGGAATTTCTGCTGGTAAATCTAGTAATAGTTACCGGGGTTTGGTGAAGATTAATCCCACTGCAAAAGGTGCGAGAAATTATTCTCAATGTGATTCGATGTTAATTGGGGATAATGCTCAAGCGAATACTTTTCCTTATATTCAAGTTCAGAATAATACGGGTAAGGTGGAACATGAGGCTTCTACTTCTAAGATTGGTGAAGATCAATTGTTCTTTTTTGCTCAACGGGGTATTTCTTCGGAAGATGCTATTTCGATGATGATTAGCGGTTTCTGTAAGGATGTTTTTAATCAGTTACCTATGGAGTTTGCTGTTGAGGCTGATAAGTTGTTGAGTTTGAAACTAGAGGGTAGTGTGGGTTAAGAAAACGAACCACAGAGGCACAGAGTACGCAGAGAAAGAGAGGAAGAGAAGATGATTGTTGAGAATAGTGATTTGATTTTGTCGGTTAAGAATTTGACGGCTGATGTTGATGGAACTCCGATTTTGAAGGGGTTGAATTTGCAGGTTCGCGCTGGGGAAGTTCACGCGATTATGGGACCTAATGGTTCTGGGAAGAGTACGTTTTCTAAGGTTTTGGCGGGACATCCAGCTTATACTGTTACTGGTGGTGAGGTGGTTTTCCAAGGACAAAATCTTTTGGAAATGGAAGCAGCGGAAAGAGCTAGAAATGGTGTGTTTTTAGCTTTTCAGTATCCTCTAGAAATTCCTGGTGTGAGTAATTTGGATTTTTTACGAGTTGCTTATAATTCTCGTCAGAAATCTAGAGGTTTGGAGGAGGTTGACGCTTTCGATTTTGATGATTTGGTTGAGGAAAAGTTGGATGTTGTGAAGATGAATTCTTCTTTTCTGAATCGCAGTGTGAATGAGGGTTTTTCTGGTGGGGAAAAGAAGCGGAATGAAATTCTGCAAATGGCGATTTTAGAACCAAAGTTGGCGATTTTAGATGAAACTGATTCTGGTTTGGATATTGATGCTTTGAAAATTGTTGCTAATGGAGTTAATCAGTTAACCAATGCTGAAAATGCCACAATTATGATTACTCACTATCAGCGTCTTCTCGATTATATTGTTCCTGATTTTGTTCATGTTATGGCGCAAGGACAAATTATCAGAAGTGGTGGTAAGGAGTTGGCTCTTGAGTTGGAATCTCGCGGTTATGATTGGGTTCTCGAAGAAGCTTTGGGAGTGGGTGTGTAATGTCTATTCCAGTTTCTCTTACTTCTATTCCTAATTCTCTATTAGATAGAGATCCTTTTTTAACTGGTTTGTTAAATCAGGTAACTGTATCGAAAAAGGATGATTGCTTAAAACAACTTCGTGACGGTGCTGCTAAATGGGTTCGTCATTCTGTTATTCCCAATACCCGCGAGGAAGAATGGCGGTTTACTGATTTATCATCTTTGAAACAGGTAGATTTTAAGTTAGGGATGTTTCAGGAAACATCTTTAGAATCTGATATTTTACCTGAAGTTTCTCAGCGGTTAGTGTTTGTTAATGGTGTGTACTCACCTGATTTATCTAATACTGAAAACTTACCTGCTGGGTTAATTGTTGGTAATTTGAATGTTTTATCCAGTGAGATTGTAGGGGAATATTTAGCTCAAGCGGAAGGTGCGAAGGAAGTTTTTACGGCTTTAAATACTGCGGCTTTAAATGATGTCGCTGTGGTATGGGTTGGTAAAAATGTGGTGGTGGAAAAACCAATTCATCTATTATTTATTTCTGTTTCTGGTGAGTCTGCGACTATTTCCCAACCTCGCGTTTTAGTAGTAGCTGAAAGTAACTCTCAAGTAACTTTAGTTGAAGAGTATATTGCATCTTCACAAAATGAGGGTGTTTACTTCACTAATAGTGTTACGGAAATTTGGGTAAATGAAAATGCTCAGGTGAGTCATAATAGAATTGCGCGAGAAGGTGCTGCGGCTTTTCATGTTGGGAAAACTGCTGTTACTCAGGCGCGATATAGTCGTTATAGTTGTAATGCTGTGACGGTTGGGGGTAAAATCTCTCGTCACAATTTGGAGATTTTGCAAACTGGTGAACAAACGGAAACGACGCTGAATGGTTTGACTGTGATTGCTGATAATCAATTGGCTGATACTCACAGTGCTTTGTCTTTAAATCATCCCCATGGTGTGAGTAAACAGTTACACAAGTGCATTATAGGCGATCGCGCTCATGGTATCTTCAATGGTAAGGTTTTTGTTCCTAAGCCAGCACAGTTAACTAACGCATCTCAATTAAACCGCAATTTGCTGTTATCGTCTAAGTCGAGAATTGACACCAAACCTCAATTAGAAATCACTGCTGATAATGTTAAATGCGCTCATGGTGCTACTGTCAGTCAGTTGGAAGATGATCAAATATTCTACCTGCAAAGTCGCGGCATTGATGAAAATAATGCTCGCAAATTATTAGTTAATGGTTTCGCAATGGAAATTATTAACTTTATCCCTGTTGCTTCTTTGCGTGAGAGTTTGTTGAAAACTGTTACAAGTCTCACCAATAAATGATAAAACTTCGGGAACTCACCCCTAAAAAAGGTGAGTAAACCCCGCACCTACTAACACAAAAAGCTCTAAAACTTTCTTTCTCTGTGTCCTCTGTGCCTCTGTGGTTCGTTCTTCTTAAATTCTGCAATACTCCTAAATTCTAGTTATTATTCTGAACATCTAAACTCCTGAACTTCTTCTTCAACATGACCATCACTTCTACCAAATCTCTCGCTGATAAAGTTCGTTCTGACTTCCCCATTTTACATCAGGAAGTCCACGGTAAACCCCTGGTTTATCTCGATAATGCAGCTACTTCTCAAAAGCCTTTATTCGTATTAAATGCTTGGCGTGATTATTACGAACAATATAATTCAAATGTCCATCGTGGCGCACATTTTCTCAGCGGAAAAGCTACTGATGCTTATGAGGGTGCGCGTGATAAAATCGCTAAATTTATTAATGCTAAATCACGCCAAGAAATTGTGTACACCCGCAACGCAACTGAGGCTATTAACCTAGTCGCTTACAGTTGGGGAATGAACAATTTACAGCCAGGAGATGAAATTATTCTCTCGGTAATGGAACACCATAGTAATATCGTTCCTTGGCAATTTGTCGCTCAAAAAACGGGTGCAATATTGAAGTTTGTGGAGTTGACGACCGAAGAAACTTTTGATTTGGAGCAGTTTAAAAACCTGATTTCTGAAAAAACAAAACTGGTGTCTATTCTGCATATTTCTAATACTTTGGGTTGCATAAATCCAGCTAAGGAAATCGCCGAAATTGCTCATAAATACGGTGCGAAGTTCTTACTTGATGCTTGTCAAAGTGTCCCCCATACTCCTATTGATGTCCAAGAACTAGACTGTGATTGGTTGGTAGCTTCTGGACATAAAATGTGCGCTCCCACTGGCATTGGCTTTTTGTATGGTAAGTTGGAATTACTAGAAGCAATGCCGCCATTTTTTGGTGGTGGTGAGATGATTGCAGAGGTATTTTTAGACCATTCCACCTATGCAGAATTACCCCATAAATTTGAAGCTGGTACTCCGGCTATTGGGGAAGCGATCGCCCTTGGTGCAGCGATAGATTATCTTACTAATATCGGTATGGATAAAATCCATGCTTATGAAGCGGAATTAACGGCTTATTTATTCGCGCAATTAGCACAAATACCCCAAATTAGAATCCACGGACCAAAACCCAATACTGAAGGGGAAGGTAGAGCCGCATTAGCAGCTTTTACGGCAGAAGGTGTTCACGCTAATGATTTAGCAACTTTGTTAGATCAAGAAGGTGTGGCAATTCGTTCTGGACATCATTGTACTCAACCATTACACCGTCATCTAGGTTTAGCAGGAACTGCACGGGCAAGTTTATCTTTTTACAATACCCGTGAGGAAATTGATGTTTTCATCAAAGCTTTGAAGGAGACTTTGGACTTTTTTGCTGGAGTGTTTGCTGAGTAAATGTAGGGTGGGTATTTCCCACCTTTTTTAATTATACTCAACACGGCTTAATTATTTGATTTAAGCGGGTAGGAGTTTAGCAATGCTCATTGGTGTCAACTTAACGTAAAACCCTTAATAAATAAGGAGGAGAACAAGAGCGATGGCGCGGAATTGAACTGCTATAGGCGATTACGATTGAAAGGCACATTCTTGTTAGGGGTAAATCATCACCCGATGACCCCAAATTAAGGGACTACTGGATTAAACGGCAGGCAGCTAAAACTAAATCCGAATTAATCAAAAGTAGGCAGAAGATAGCCCAAAGGCAACAATATGTCTGTCCTATATGTGGGGAATCTCTATTAAATGATGAGGAGTTACATCTTCATCATAAAAAGCCAAAATCGCAGGGTGGTGGTGACAATTACGGCAACCTACAACTCGTACATCTGCACTGTCATTAGCAAATACATTCTGGAACAATAAGTAGTTGTGACTTGCTTGAGCCGGATGCGTTGTAAGGCGCAAGTCCGGTTCTGAGGGGGCGGGATTATAGCGATATAGTCCTGCTACCCGACCACGGTGATGCCTATTGTGACAAGCCATGACTGGCGACGCAGTGGAGTGGTAGGGCGGGCTACAACTATCTAGATTACTAACTCAGAATCTTTTTGCCCGTGCCTACCACCGCCCAATCTCATAGCGATCGCTTGACAATCAAGACAGTCGCTACGAATCAAGAGTTAATACAGAAATTTCCTATCTTCTTCTACTACCAAAACCGGAAGAACGGCGACTTGAAGAACGGCCACCACTACCAAAACTACTACCAGAATTGCGGCGAGTAGAGCTAGAATTACCAGAAGGTGTAAGGGTACTACCACCAAAACCAGAACCAGAAGCTCGTCCAGTTGTGGTGGTGCGGTTGGCGGTTCCTGAAGACGAATTTCTGATGTTTCCTGTAGTGCGGAAAGTGGTGCGATTTCTCACTGCTGCGGGTGGTTCATTGTAGCGAGAACGGTAACTAGAAACAGCCGAATCATAGCTAGAACCATAGCCACCATGACCATTCATGATCCCACCTGGCTGATAAACGGGGGGAACATAATATTGAGGTCTAAACAACATACTACCAATAGCTTGACCAGCGACGTTACCAACTAAAGCTCCTGCAAAAGGGGACCAAAAGCTACTTTGTTGGCGCACAATCACAGTTTCCGGTTGTCCGGTTTGGGGATTGTTTCTGGTTTCGGTGACGTTGTGGACGTACTCAAGTTTGAAGTCCTCGGTCATGTATAAGACTGGCTGACTATTTTCTACTTTTAAGTAAGTTTTCTTACCTGCTTTGATTTCATCATCAGTCAATCGTGCCATTTGCAGCTTTTCTGTGGCAAAGCTGGGGGGATTGTTATTGAGTAAAAACAAGGTATACTCACCATTGGCATCATTGTATGTACCCTGTTGTACTTCATACTGACCATCATTTAACTTGGTGGGAGTAGCAGTTTGGCTAATATTCTTAGTTGGAGAATTAGCTTGGTTTCCTCCCCCGCAAGCGACAGTTGTTAAGCACAAAGTTAAGGCTAAACAAACAACTGTAAGTTTACGTAGTATACTGATAATCATTGTGTTCATGTTTGTTTTCGGGTACTAATTACAGACTAACGAATCATTTACAGTGGGATCAATTCTGGATAATATTCCAATAATTGATCACTGGAAAGTTCATCACCTAATTGGGCTGGAGAAAAATGCACTTGGATAGCGCGGAGTTTATGTTTGGGTTGAGTCGAGGGGGAATATTATTTCCCGCCCCTCTCAGTTAAATCTGGGCGTGCGACTTTCACCGCACCCAGCTTCCGATGTTCTTAGCTTTCGCTTTTGCTGGTATGTATGTAATTGTGGCAGCTTTCATGAATGGCTAGAAGGTTTTTAGTTTTCCAGTTCGTATGACTTCCATCTACATGGTGTAGATGTACCTTTTCATCACTGAGCATTTTTAATCCACAATGTCCACATTTATGGTTTTGCCGTTTGAGGGCTTTAGAGGTATGGTTGTCATAGAGCTTGCTATTACGCTCGCTCCAGTAACCCAAATCTCCGTCGTAGGGTGATTTTTCGCCTTTGACATTGATGTGTTTATTTTCGGAGTAAGGAACTGCTGGGAACGCTTTATCTCGTAATTGCTTACTGGTAAAGCGGTTCTGTTTGGCTTCCTTGTTGAATACCTTGAATGCTCTTATTTTGATGTGGAATAACGAGTTACGTGATCCGTCCATCTTGCAGAAGCGGTGGTAATTCCTCCAACCTCTAACTACAGGGGCTAATTTCTCAGCCTTTGTGGTAGCACCATAATTCGAGTTGTTGACGATGTGTTTTACTTTCTTGCGAAAAGCTTTGAAGTTGTCCACTGATGGAACGCATCTAAACTTCCCGTTTTTCTGAACTTTGAAGTTCCAACCGAGGAAATCAAATCCATCTGTCGCGGCGGTTAGCTTTGTCTTTTTCTCGCTGACTTTCATTCCCCGCTCTGCTAAGAACTGACTGATTTTGTCAAGTATTTCTGTGGCATCGTCTTGTGGTCTGAGTATTATCACCATATCATCTGCATAGCGGATTGATGGTTCGACAATCTTTTCCCTTGGGGTCTTGTTTGTAATTCTGTGATTAGATTCCTTGTGGTATCTATGAATACTTTCAATCCCGTTTAAGGCGATGTTAGCTAGTAGTGGACTTACCACACCACCTTGGGATGTTCCTTGTTCGGGAAACTCTGGGTTGACTCCGGCTTTGAGACAGCGGAATATTCCTTGTCTTATGCTTTTAGGAGCGATGAGTCTGTCCATGATGGCGGCGTGGTTTATCCTGTCGAAGCACTTTTCGATATCGAGTTCTATAACTCGTTTATCTTTTCCATTGCAAGATGAGCGTAAGTTGAGGAATAGGATTTTCTGTGCGTCATGAGCCGAGCGTCCTGTTCTGAACCCATAGCTATTTGCATGGAGGGTTGCTTCATGTGCTGGTTCTAATGCGTATTTAGCAAGGCATTGATAAGCCCTGTCTGCAATAGTGGGGACTTTGAGAATTCGGGTTTTACCATCCTTTTTGGGGATGGGTATTTCGCGTAATCCCTGGTGTTTCCAGTTATTAGCTTCGGTTCTAAGCTTTTCACTCAGTTGAAACCTTTGCTCGAATGTGAGCGCGGTTTGACCGTCAATTCCTGCTGTCTTTTTCCCAGCGTTTAGCTGTGTTACTTGACGGATAGCCAGTAATCTTGCTGCGGTTGATTTCAGAATCAGCTTTTGTAGTGACTTTGCTTTCCGCTTGTCGCCAACTTGAATAGCTTTATACACGCGTTTTTGTAGGCGGAATAGGTTACGGCGGAATTTCTTCCAAGGCAACGTCTTCCAGGATTCACTAGAGTTATCTCTGTGTCTAATCATGCTCTGCGACCATTTGTGTATTCTGAACACCTCAAACCAATTACGGTTTGTCCTACCCGAATTGAGGGAGTTCCGCTGCTCGTCCAGCCTACTTAGGGTTCGACCTCCCTTAGACCCTCAACCCGTTTTTATTCGTTCCCTCGGTTAGATTGTTCGTTCCGTTAGGTGTAGCCACTTCGACCATTGGAATCCCTGGACTCTTGCCGCTACTACACTAATGTGCGGCGGGATTTGTCTCCAATGAAGTCAGGTTTTGATGTTGTGTCCTGCTTTTAATTAGGTCGCTTTTCTAGGCTCTATTTCACCGTGGGAACTCCCCGTTAGCACCAGTGTCACCCCACAACGGATGTCTGATTGCGCCCTGTTCCCAGCTTCGACCTCCCGATACCGAGTCGGGTCATCGTGGGCAGGTAGGGAGTCATACCTGAGTCTGGTAGATGGGACTTGCACCCATATCAGACCGAGAGTTCAACCTTTTTCCATGATTGGATTGGGTTGGTTAGCTTATGTACGGACTGATTACCGTGATTCAACTAACAACGAATCGCACTAGTG
>NZ_JAQMTJ010000157.1:0-50605 GCF_028330815.1 Dolichospermum lemmermannii CS-548 | reverse complement strand
TAGATTTTGATGACATTTTTGGTGATTTACTGTTTCTCAAATGCCTTTTTTCACTTTATCTGTTTGTTTTGATGCTCCCTTTGATTTTCATCTCCGTAATTTCCCTCTGTAACATTTTGGGGTGCGGAATGTGGGTTAGAATGGTTAGCAAATGAATTAAGTGATTGGTTAGGGATAGAAATCACCAGTCCTTAGTTTTTAGGGGTTTAGCAATGCTAAACTCAAACCCATTAAAAAAATCCCCCACCTTACGGCAGGGGATTTTTAATTACCTAAAACTAGTAGTCAGGATCAACCGAACTTACCAGCAGTAGAAGCAATGAGGAACGCTGCGTAGGTGAGGATGTAGCCAACAGTGAAGTGAGCTAAACCAACCACACGAGCTTGAACAATGGAGAGAGCAACGGGCTTGTCCTTCCAGCGAACCAAGTTAGCTAAAGGAGTACGTTCGTGCGCCCAAACCAAGGTTTCAATTAACTCTTGCCAGTAACCTCTCCAAGAGATGAGGAACATGAAACCAGTAGCCCAGACGAGGTGTCCAAAGAGGAACATCCAAGCCCAAACAGACAGGTTATTCATGCCGTAGGGGTTGTAACCGTTAATCAACTGAGCAGAGTTAGCCCAGAGGTAATCACGGAACCAGCCCATCAGGTAGGTAGAGTTTTCGTTGAACTGAGCAACGTTACCTTGCCAAATACCTAGATGTTTCCAGTGCCAGTAGAAGGTTACCCAACCAATGGTATTCAACATCCAGAACATAGACAGGTAGAAAGAGTCCCATGCGGAGATATCGCAAGTACCGCCACGGCCGGGACCGTCGCAGGGGAACGCATAACCGAAGTCCTTTTTATCGGGCATCAGTTTAGAACCACGCGCATCCAAAGCACCCTTAACGAGTACCAAGGTGGTGGTGTGGATAGCCAAAGCGAAAGCGTGGTGAACCAAGAAATCGCCAGGTCCAATGGTCAAGAACAAGGAATTTGTGCCAGAGTTGATGGCATCTAACCAGCCAGACAACCAAACGTTACCAGCATTGGGATAAGCGGTGTAAGCAATACTGTCGGGGTTAGACAACAGTACATTCAAGCCATACAGAGCTTTACCTTGGGCAGCTTGGATGAATTGAGCAAATACTGGCTCAATCAAGATTTGTTTTTCAGGAGTACCGAACGCAACAACTACGTCGTTGTGAACATATAAACCCAGGGTGTGGAAACCCAAGAAGAGAGATACCCAGCTAAGGTGGGAGATGATCGCTTCTTTGTGTTGTAACATCCGGTCAAGGACGTTACCTTTGTTTTGCTCAGGATCGTAGTCACGAACCCAGAAAATTGCTGCGTGAGCAAAAGCACCAACCATCAAGAAACCAGCGATGTACTGGTGGTGGGTGTACAGTGCTGCCTGTGTGGTGTAATCTTTAGCGATGAACGCATAAGGAGGCAGAGCGTACATATGCTGCGCTACCAAGGAACAGATAGTTCCCAAAGATGCCAAAGCTAATGACAACTGGAAGTGCAGGGAGTTGTTGATGGTGTCGTAAAGACCTTGGTGGGGCAGGTTGAACTGACCTTCGCTCTTGCTACCGGGAACTAAACCAGATTTGGAGTTCAGCATTTCTTTGATGCTGTGACCAATTCCGAAGTTAGTCCGGTACATATGACCAGCGATGATGAACAAAACTGCGATCGCCAAGTGGTGGTGAGCCATGTCAGTCAACCACAAGGATTCTGTTTGGGGGTGGAAACCGCCCAAGAAGGTCAGAATCGCAGTCCCAGCACCAGTGGAAGTACCAAATAACTGGCCAGCGGTGTCAGGGTTCTGAGCGTAAACGCCCCAGTTACCTGTGAAGAAAGGAGTTAAACCTTCTGGATGGGGAGCTACAGTCAAGAAGTTATCCCAGCCCACGTGGATACCACGAGATTCAGGAATAGCAACGTGAACCAAGTGACCTGCCCAAGCGAGAGAACTAACACCGAATAAAGCCGATAAGTGGTGGTTTAGACGGGGTTCAGCACTCTTGAACCAAGAGAGGCTAGGACGGAACTTGGGTTGTAAATGTAACCAACCAGCAAACAGGAACAGTGCTGCCAACAAGAGCAAACCAACAGAACCAGTATATAGTTCTGTGTTTGTCCGCATCCCGATGGTGTACCACCAGTGATAAACACCGGAGTAAGCAATGTTTACGGGGTTGCTTGCACCAGCTTGGGTGAAAGCGTCAATTGCAGGCTGACCGAAGTGAGGGTCCCAAATTGCATGGGCAATGGGACGGACGTGCAAGGGATCTTTAATCCACTGTTCAAAGTTACCTTGCCAGGCCACGTGGAACAGGAGGCTGGATGCCCACAGGAAGATGATTGCCAAGTGACCGAAGTGCGTAGCGAAAATCTTTTGGTAAAGATTTTCTTCCGTCATGCCATCGTGGCTTTCAAAATCGTTGCCTGTAGCGATCGCATACCAAATCCGACGAGTAGTCGGGTCCTGTGCGAGATCCTGGCTAAATTTTGGAAATTTTGTTGCCATAGGTGTGATCTGTCCTCTGACCTTTAGCCATTATTTGTCAGCAAAATTTTAGATTTTAGATTCTGGATTTTGGATTAAATCTCAAATCCAAAATCCAAAATTCCACTGATTCTTATCCTACTGAAAGGATGTGTGCGTGGAAGAATGCCCAAGTGGTAGCAATTCCTCCTAATAGGTAGTGAGCCACACCTACAGCCCGACCTTGAGTGATGCTCAGTGCGCGAGGCTGAATTGTTGGGGCTACTTTCAGTTTATTGTGCGCCCAAACAATGGACTCAATTAATTCTTGCCAGTAGCCACGACCACTGAACAGGAACATTAAGCTGAACGCCCAAATGAAGTGAGCGCCTAAGAACATGAGTCCGTAAGCGGATAACTCAGTTCCGTAGGAGTTAATTACTTGTGTAGCTTGCGCCCACAAAAAGTCACGTAACCAACCGTTGATGGTGATAGCACTTTCTGCAAAGTTGCCACCAGTAATGTGATTTACTGTGCCATCTGCATCTACTGTTCCCCAGACATCAGATTGCATCTTCCAGCTAAAGTGGAAAATTACAATTGATAAGGAGTTATACATCCAGAAGAGTCCGAGGAAGATGTGATCCCAACCGGAAACTTGGCAAGTACCGCCACGTCCTGGACCATCGCAAGGGAATCGGAAGCCTAAGTTAGCCTTGTCTGGAATCAGACGAGAACTGCGGGCATACAATACACCTTTGAGCAAGATGAGAACAGTAACGTGAATGGTGAATGCGTGGATGTGGTGAACCATGAAGTCCGCTGTACCCAAAGCAATGGGCATCATTGCGACCTTACCGCCTACAGCTACCAATCCGCCACCAAAAGCATGACTAACTACTTGAAGAGCGTTAGGTGCTGTGTTACCGGGAGCTAATGTGTGCAGGTTTTGCACCCATTGAGCAAATACTGGTTGCAATTGAATTGCACTGTCGGAGAACATATCCTGGGGACGACCCAAGGCACGCATGGTGTCATTGTGAATGTATAAACCAAAGCTATGGAAGCCTAAGAATATAGATACCCAGTTGAGGTGAGAAATGATAGCGTCACGGTGACGAATCACGCGATCCAATACGTTGTTTTGGTTAACAACAGGATCGTAGTCCCGCACCATGAAGATGGCTGCGTGAGCAGCACCACCAACAATCAAGAAACCACCGATCCAAATATGGTGAGTGAAGATACACAATTGTGTTGCGTAATCAGTTGCCAAGTAAGGATAGGGAGGCATCGCGTACATATGATGGGCGATGATGATTGTCAAGGAACCCAAGAAAGCTAGGTTAGTAGCTAATTGAGCGTGCCAAGAAGTGGTGAGGTTTTCGTAAAGACCTTTGTGACCTTCGCCAGTGAAAGGACCTTTGTGAGCTTCGAGAATATCTTTGATGTTGTGACCGATACCCCAGTTGGTACGGTACATATGACCAGCAACGATGAACAGTACAGCGATCGCTAGGTGGTGATGAGAAATATCAGTCATCCACAAGCCGCCTGTAACTGGGTTTAAACCGCCCTTAAATGTGAGGATATCCGCGTAAGCGCCCCAATTTAAGGTGAAGAAAGGTGTTAAACCACTAGCGAAACCAGGGTAAAGTTCTGCCATTTTTGCTGTATTAAACAGCAACTCATGAGGCAGAGGGATGTCCTTAGCTGCTACACCTGCATCTAACAATTTGTTGATTGGTGCAGAAACGTGGATTAAGTGACCAGCCCATCCTAAAGAACCACAGCCTAGCAACACTGATAAGTGATGATTCAGCATTGACTCCACGTTCTGGAACCATTCCAGTTTAGGAGCGCGTTTGTGGTAGTGGAACCAGCCAGCAAATAAGAACAAGCCTGCTAATACCAAGCCGCCAATTGCAGTTACATATAGCTGGAAGGAGCTAGTGATACCCCAGCCACGCCATACTTGGAACAAGCCAGATGTGATTTGAATGCCGCGGAAACCGCCGCCCATATCACCGTTTAAAATGTCTTGACCAACAATAGACCAAACAGTTTGAGCGCTAGGCTTAATGCCTAACGGGTCAGCCAGCCAAGCTTCGTAGTTAGAGAACTTAGCACCGTGGAATAACATCCCGCTCAACCAGATTGCTACTACAGCCAGATGGCCGAAGTGAGCGGCGAATATCTTGCGGGAGATGTCTTCTAAATCGCTTGTATGTGTATCAAAATCATGGGCGAGGGCATGGAGATCCCAAATCCAGGTTGTGGTTTTTGGGCCTCTCGATAAGGATCTGTCGAAATGTCCTGGCTTTGCCCATTTTTCAAATGAGGTAGGAACCGGATCATTGTCAACGATCACTCTTGCTTTTTTTTCCTCTCGCTCCGGAGGACTAATCGTCATTCGACCTCCTCTCTATAAGGAATGGGGAATCATGAATACCACCTAGAATAACACATTCGCAGTTTTCAGATTTCTCTGGACTAACGATGTGGTTGCCGTGTGGAAAAGAAAAGTTGCTTCTGTTGAATTATAGAGTTAGAACTTGCACATTGTTATAGGCCTGTTAACAATAATTAAACATAGCCAAGTTTATGGTCTAATTTACGTTACCAGTTCCTATACATTGTTCAAATGTCAATAGACTCTTCATTTAATTTACAAAGAACAACAATTTGCAAAACTGATGATTTATACGGAAATCGGCTTAAACCCTTGCTGTTTAGCTACTTTTACCCAAAATTAGCGGTCTATAAGCAAATTATTTTCCCGGAATTAAGTCAAAAAAATCACTTATTTGGCATTCTAATCAAAGAAAAGTAAGTAGATTTATAACTTTGGTCATAGATTTATGCTCTTAATCCATAGTCCATGAGTCATAATTTGCGCCACAATGATTGCGTCAATTGTTAAAAACTATTAAGGAATAAAAACATGAACACTGGGTGCAGAAAATTTTTTGAGTTACTTTTCTCAAATAGATTCCCAATTATTAAATGGGTTGTTACATTAGTGCTAGTTGTAAATTTGAGTAGTTGCGCTGAAGCAGCAAATAGCCAGGAAATATCTATCAATCCCTTCATGAAAGCGTCCCCAGCTTCAGAAATTTCTGGGACATTTTCCGAAACCGCACCACCAAATGTTATCCAAGCATTGCGTCCCAGTTTGGAGGGTTATCAACCCCAAGTCAGCATCCTCAGTCCCCAGGTAGATGAAATTCTTCAAGACAATATAGTTAAAGTAAAGTTACAAGTTAAGGACTTACCGATATTTAAAGACCCTCAGTGGCAACTTGGACCTCATTTGCACCTAATTTTAGACAATCAGCCCTATATAGCTGTTTACGATGTAAATCAGCCGGTGGTATTGTCAGACTTATCCCCTGGTACACATACTCTTCGCGTTTTTGCTTCTCGTCCGTGGCATGAAAGTTTTAAAAATGAAGGTGCTTATACTCAAACCACATTTCACGTCTTGACGAAAACCGAGGAAAACAACCCAGATTCTAAATTACCGTTACTTACTTATAGTCGTCCCAATGGTGGTTATGGTGCAGAACCCATTATGCTGGATTTTTACCTAACTAATGCACCATTGCATAGTCTCGCTGAAACTAATCCTGAAGATACAATGAGTAATTGGCGCATTCGGAGTACAGTTAATGGTGAAAGCTTTATTCTTGATCGTTGGCAACCTATTTATCTCAAAGGGTTTAAATCTGGTAAAACTTGGGTAAAACTGGAATTCCTCGATAATCAAGGACAACCTGTGAAAAATGCCTTTAATACCAGTATCAGATTAATTAATTATCAACCCAATGGTCAAGATACTTTATCCAAAATTGTCAGAGGGGAATTGACAGCAGATGAAGTCCGTGGCATTGTAGACCCAACTTATACTGCTAAAATTCCAGCTACTGAGGCTACACCAACTCCAGCAACGAAAGTAGAGAAACAGCCAATTCCTGAAGTTAAAGTTCCTGAAGTTAAAGTTCCTGAAGTTACACCAACTCCAGCAACGAAAGTAGAGAAACAGCCAATTCCTGAAGTTAAAGTTCCTGAAGTTAAAGTTCCTGAAGTTACAACAATTCCAGCAACGAAAGTAGAGAAACAACCAGTTCCCGAAGTTAAAATTCCTGAAGTTAAATCAACTCCCGTTGCGTCTCCCCCAGTAGCAGCAGAAGCAAAAGTCACGGAAACAGAGGAATCAAATTTACCTAGCGAGACAATGGAAAATCCTAAATCTCAATTTCAAGAGTAATTAAATAAAAATACTCAGTTGCAAACTTTGAGATAAAGTTTCCATTAGTGCCAAACCAGCTACAGGATTACCTACAATGTCTAAAGCAGGACTGTAGCTGGCTATTGCTCCCTGATTTGGTATGATGGCGACAAGTCCACCACCAATACCTGATTTTATTGGTAAACCAATTTTCACAGCATACTCAGCGGAAGCTTCATATAAACCGCAAGTTAACATCACCGCATTCACAATTTGACGGTGTTGATTTTTGATCACCTCGCTTTTGCAAGCTAATACTTTTCCTAACTTCGCTAAATCTTCTACTGTCCCAGATATACAACATATTTTCTCATAAACATCAAGAGATAATTCAATATTATTTAAATGTCCAGCTTCGTAGAGATAGTTAGTAATATCTATATTTATCTGAGAACGACTAGCACGGACTGAAGCTAAAATATTTGCATCTATATATAATTGAGTATCTGCCAATTTATTTAACCATTCACAAAACAATTGTGTGCATTCATTTCCATCTTTTCCTGGCAACTTATCAGCGAGAGTAATAGCACCACTATTAATCATGGGGTTGCGAGGATATCCATTATCTGCTATTAATTGCACTAAAGAATTAAAAGGCGCGTCCGAGGATTTAACCCCAACCCATTGTAAAACCTGTTTTACTCCGTAATATTCGAGCAGGTATAGTAGAGAAAATGGCTTTATCACACTCATAAATGGAAATACACAAGCTGTATCTCCTAAACTATAATTTTCTCCTGGTTCGCAACTTATATGAACAGCAAAACGGTTAGGATTAACAATAGCTAATTGAGGAATGCGTTCAATAACTTTCCATTGTGCTGCTTGGGTTTTTGCTTGTTCTACCCAGATAGATAAATTATGTATATTGATGCTTTTTATTCCTAGCACAAGCCGAAACCTCAAATTAAAACATAATCTGGATTATATCTTAATGAGTATTTACTCTAACCTTTCATGTAACTAATTTTAAATAAAAAGCCGAAAATTTACGTGATATTAGTAATTACGGGTAATTGGTAAAAGGCAATAAAAAGATAAATATTCCCTGTTCCCTGTTCCCTGTTCCCTGTTCTTAGGTAAGATAGACTGATTAACAACCAAGTTGTCGGAAAAGATAAATTGGTTTATTTCCCTAATAACAAGGTTTTTAACAGTACATGAACAAAAGATTTATTTTAACTTTAATTTCTAGCCCCGTATTGTTCACATCCATGTTATCTATGGTGATGATGGCTAGACCTGCTCATGCTAGTCAAACAATTGACGCTGCTGGGACTCATCTATCTTGCGTCATGTCTCCCCATTCTGCAACTCCGAAAAAGGTATGTATACAGGTAAGTAATACTTCTCCTGCTGTTGCAAAAGAACCCATGCAAATAGCACAAGTAGATACAAATAATCCCAAAGAACTAGAATTTTCTGATGCTGAAAGTGATTTAGCTATCAAGCTATTTGGCTGTGATTGCCCTGTTTGTATCAATGCTGCCCGTCAATTGAATGGTTCAGCGCCTTTACCAGTATAGAAGGAAAGGGCAAACAGCAGGAAGCGGGGGAAGAATTTTCTTCTTCTTCTTTCTTCTTTTTTGTGAACTACCTACACTTCCCTTGCGGGTAAGTATAGGCTTCCTACCCAGTTAACAGCTTTTTGCTCTTCGAGAACAACAAGACTGATGTTAAGGCGATAGGCTGACCCCTCGTTCCAAAGGCAAAATCAAGGTTAATCAAAAAAAATGATCATGTATCTAGCTTGGTTATCGCTATTCTCTCGCCTTGCCGAGATATTCAATTCATAACACAAATTTTGTGAATTGTCTTCATGTTTTCCTTCCTTGCTTGCTGTCGCGTTGGTCGGAAAACCGTCGTCAATTCACGCGCCATTCATCCCCCCCCGCTACCCTATCGGGTCAGACGTGGGGCTTCTGTCGGTTAAGCTAAACTCCTGACTCCTGACTCCTGACTCCTATTTCCTAATAATACTTCTCGAATTATTTCCGTTGGTACTTCGTCCGTAACTTTGACTGCACCAATTTGGGTTGGTAGTACAAAGCGGACTTTACCAGATTTAACTTTTTTGTCTAGTTGCAAAGCATCAATAAGAGCATCAATATCTAAATCTGCGGGTATTTGGGTGGGTAAACCTGCTTTTTTGATTAAGGCGTTTTGACGTTCTGTGTCTGCTTGTTGCCAAAGTCCCAATTTTACAGCAATGTCTCCCGCTGCTACCATACCAATGCCTACAGCTTCACCATGTTTAAACAGACGATACTCTGTGAGACTTTCCACCGCATGACCAATGGTATGACCATAATTTAAAATTGCCCTGAGTCCAGATTCTTTTTCATCTTTGCTGACAACATCTGCCTTTGCTTGACAGGAATGAGTTAATATGCTGTTTATCAGGTCGGATTTCACATAGCGGAGTTGGTCAAGGTGTTTACTTGCTGTCAGTTGAGTAAACAGTTCGGTGTCCCAAATGATCCCGTATTTGATCACCTCTGCCATTCCTGCTCGAAATTCCCTAGCAGGCAGGGTTTTTAAGACTTCTGGGTCAATTAAAACTAGACTGGGTTGATGAAATGCACCAATCAAGTTTTTACCGTGGGGATGATTTACGCCGGTTTTGCCACCAATAGCTGAATCTACCATTGCTAGGAGACTGGTGGGGACTTGCACGACATTGATGCCTCTGAGCCATGTAGCGGCAGCAAAGCCTGTCATATCACCAATTACCCCTCCTCCCAAGGCGACCATTGTTGAGGAGCGTTCTAGGCGATTTTCCAGGGCGATGTCGTAAAGTTTTTGAATGGAGTTGAGGGTTTTGTAGCGTTCTCCTGGGGGTAGGTTGTAGCTAACGACTTGAAAACCGGCTTTTTCTAAAGATGCGATCGCTCTTTCGCCATAATATTTAAATATCATCGGGTTGGAAACTAGCAATACTTTCTTACCTAGTTTCAAACTCGCCATTTGTTCACCTAGTTGATCTAAACTCCCAGGTGCAATGTTAATATCATAAGATTTTTCTGGTATATCTACTTTAATTACAGAACTCATTCCCTAAACCTAATATAATCACTCGTCTGGGTATTTTACCCCAAGTTGACAACCTCTTTTCTATTCCCTGTTCCCTTTCATAATTATTGATGATTGAATAGAAATAAGTAACTAATCTGGAGCAAAACAAATGGCTGTAGTTGAATATATTGTCTTTTTAGGCGTGTTTATGGGTGTAGCAGTAGGGTTGTTATTTGGTCTACGCGGAGCTAAGATACTGTAACCCTACAATTAGACGCTAACTAAACCCACATAAAGTGGGTTTAGGTATCAATATCAATCAGATGTCTATTTACTACTTTGCGTTTTTATTGCTTGTTTCACCACTTCGATCTCTAACTCAAGTATCCGAGCAATTTGTTCTACAGTTAGCCCCTCATTTAACAGTCTAGGAATGGTTTTTAACTTCGTTTCTTCTGCAACTTCTTGATAAAATCGGGTTTTTTGCCATTCTGTTAATCCTAACATTGCTTCTAACTCCTGACGGCTATAGGTTGAGAATTTGTAAACCAACATTCTTTCTACTAATTCTAAAAGATTACGACTCTTGGCCGCATCTGCTTTTTCCACCAGATTAATCAAAGTTTTTGCTTCTTGGATAGCTTCATCTTCAGGGGAAACTACTAATTTAATAATACCTAAACCAATTGAAGATGATGTATCGGTTATTTCATCTAAGTAAACGACATGAATTAGTCCAGCAGTTAGTAAAGTTTGATATGCTAAGGGTATACCAGGATCAAGATCCCGATTTGCCCACAATACTACAGCTTGCCATGTTCTTTGGGGTTTATATTGGTTCAAATAAAGAAATGCTTCTGTAATTAATCGCCAGTATAAATTATCATCGCGTTGGAATTGTACTTCTACAAAATAAATCGGGTCTTGTGGGTACTCTGGTTTGGGTAAAAATAAGCCATCTATCCGTCGGGCTAATTCTTTGATTTCCACGGAGGAAAATTCGTAGTGTAAAGCTAGTGTTGGTGACTGTTCTAGCAGTTCAAATAACACACTGGGGAGATTTTGGAGTAATGTGTAAAATATCGTGTCTGTCTTCATATCTTGTTGTTAACTATTATTCTAACGGAAAACTGCCATATTTTTCAATAATTATATCAATATCTTCCATAATCTTAATCGTCTCCGATATGATAGAAATAATATTTTGATAATGATTAATATCATCAAAGTTTAATTCTCTTCCTTTTCTATCTTTTAGCCATTTTTGACAAACTTGATAACCACCAATATAGAAATTCCAGATTTGTTGCGGAACTTGATCAAAATACTGTTCAGCGTTTATCCAAATTTGTTGATGATTTTCATTATATTTAACTTGTTCCACAATATCAGAACCAGGAATAGGATAAGTAGAAATTTCTGTTCCTGTTTCTTTCATTAAATGATATTTAACTAATTTATCACCTTTAATCACTAACTCCCAAAAAAGCGCGGAATTGGAAGTTAAAGGAACACGCGGAAAATCAATCTTTAAAAATTCGGCGTAACGTTGACGGTAGTTAGGAGAATGAAAGATAGCGTAAATGTAATTAAAAATATCCTCTGGTTTAAAGGTTTTGGTTTTATCCTCTTTTCCATCTACAATAAATTCTAAATCTAGTTTTTGGGAAAATTCAATAATAAATTCTGGGGATAAATTCGGTTTACGTCCTCCAGGTGCGTTAGTTGGTGGAGAATCAAATAAACTTGGGGTATCTGTTGGGTAAAGATAGAGAGGGAAAATATATGATGCTCTATCATGAGAACAACATTTTTTTTCAGCCCCAAATGTTGTAGAGAATACATGACAAAATTCTAAATTAGTAATTTGACGAGTAGTAATCAGGGCTAAATTTTCATTCAAAATTAGATGATTCATAACTTCACCTCTAGGTCTAGAATGAAATCCTCCTGATTTTCCAGAGTAATATGTATATTTATAATCAAATGGACGATAATTTATTTTGATAATATTTTTCTGATTAATACCAGAATTTCTCAAGTCTTTTTTAGCTAAATTAATTTGCCAATCTTGCGTATCCTTGCCAATTTCATATTTTATTCTTGCTTCTTCAATCTCTAAAGATAAAAAATCATTAATCTTTTTCCATATATCTTCCGAGTTATTTGATAATGTGAAACTATCTCTAGCTGTAACTATTCCATCACTATTGACAGCCATAACTTCATTAATTTTGACAAATGAGTTATATTCTAATTCCAGATTTTTCTCTTGTACTTTAAATAAATAAAAAGACGGTTGTGGTAAAATCTCAGTCCAATTAGTTGAACTAATATCATTTTCCGCTAACCAATGATATTTACCACCAACCAACTCTTTATTTTCATAAACCTCCCTCATACCCCATAAATCAGCATGATAAACCGTTGCTAATTTTTGCTGACTATGTTCATATTTAATAAAAATACTGATTGCTACCCCTTGCTGAATATCAAAAACATTTTTATCCTGTGAACCGTCAGGACAAACTTCTTTCTTCTTGCTATTACCATGTAAATCTAAAACATAAATCTCATCAAAAGTTTGCATCAAATTTTGACGCATTCCCCTAAAAGTTGGATTATCTAAATAACCATGATTCGTAATTAAAGCCACAATACCATAACCCGTTTCTGAAACTCGATGTTGAGCAAAACGGATAAACTTTACATAATCATCTAATAATCCTTTGGGGTTTCTTTCTCCTAAAGGTTTCCCGTCTACTTGATAATAATCTCGAACTAATCCCACAATCCAAGGGTCAGTATTTATAGATTCGTAAGAATAGGGAGGATTTCCTAAAATTACCATCACAGGAACATCTTGTTTTATATCTTTTGCTGCTTCCGCTTCATCTCTAATTCTGTTCATAAAACCATCAGCAGCAGGAATTTGAAAAGCTTCTTGTAATGTATTAGTTAAATAAATCCTTAACCGTTCCTCAGAACTAAAATCATAACCCAATTCTTGCAACTGTAAACCTAACTTCATGTGTGCTACAGTATAGGGTGCCATCAACAATTCAAAACCAAATAATCGCGGTAATAAATGTTGACTTACATAACTTGACCACATCCCTTTTTGAGATTTAAACTTATCATAAATAAAATCAATCACACTGTGCATAAAAGTCCCTGTTCCCACCGCAGGATCTAAAATCAAAACTTGATGAGTTTCGATAGTTCCCTCACCCTTGGGATTAGGAATTTTAATTTTTTTAGAATCTGCTAAACCTTTACTAATATTAAACTTATGTTTGAGAATATAATCTACACTTTTAACAATATAATCAACCACAGGTTCAGGAGTATAATAAACCCCTCTTGATTCTCGCATTTTGGGATCATATTCTGCCAAAAACGTCTCATAAAAATGCACAACAGGGTCTTCTCTGCGGGTACGTTTACCAAAATCCTGGAGAATTTCTGCCATTTCCGTTTGTTGCAGAATATTCGCTAAATTATCCACAGCCCAACTAATTCTATCATCTAAATCTGGTCCGGCTATTTGTCCAAAAATACTCCTTAAAAAAGGGTTAGTTTTCGGTAATTTAAAAGCTGCTGTTTCCCGTGAAAAAGTATGAGGATTATCAGTATTACACCGTGCTGCAAATAACCCATAACAAATAGTTTGGGCGTACATATCTGCAAATTGTTCAACGGTTAAATCCTTAATTAATACTCGTTGAAATGACTCCAATTGCTGACGTAACATTCCCCCATTATCTACATCATGTAAAGCAGTTTTGATAGCATCTCTCATTAATTGGGCTAAACTAGCCATACGTTTAGCTAAATCTTTTGGTGTCGTGATTTGGGGAACTTTAGCTAATAAAAATTGCTGTAAAAGTTGGTCAACTTCCTGTATTCCTTGTTTATCAACTTTGATTTTTTTGTTTTTATCAAAAGTTCCTAAAGAAGCAGTTAATTTTAATTCTCCTTGAATATACCAGCGAAACTCTAAATAATCAGTTAAAATCAAATTACCTAAAGCCTGAAAATAACGCCCCATTTGGGCTGTTTTTTCTACTTTCTTGAGAGAAATACCAATATCTTTAGCTTCAATATGTCCAATTTCTAAAATACCATTTTTCACTACAAAATCTGGCGCACCGCAAGCTATTCTTTTTGGTTCATTAATAGCTTGAATTTGAGAATCTAAAGATTCCATTAATTTTTTTAATGCTGGGCGATATGTATGTTCTGTGGCATTTTGTTGTTGATAAATTTGTGTAACTTCTTGAATGTAGGTTTGTAGATTATTCATATAATATATAGGATTTGAAAACAATTTAGATTGAATTAAGTAATAAGTAACTCAACTTTAAAAATGACCTTTATCTCCAAATCTTCCCTCGATCATATTCTGCCACTAACTCCCGTTTCATTAATGCCATAAATATGATCAATAACATGAGGATACTTTTCTCTGGCTATTTTACTGGCTACTTCTTGATCTTGATCAATAAAATAATCCCCGCTATCAGGTTCAATAGCAATATACCAACCATAGTATTTATCTAATATTTCTGGTTTTAACCGCTCAAAAATTACCCAACAACGAGCAGAAAAAGCCTGTCTTCTCGCTCTATCTTCAGCTTTTTGTTCATCAGTCCACTGAATTTCGGGAAATACTCGACCACGACGGACAACTCTTTGGGGTGTGGATTGTGTCATCTTCATCACCTGCTTAAAGTTCATCCTAAATTCTAGCATATTCGAGTCCTCTCCCAGTCAGGGCTACGGTGTACACACAAGTTATCGAATCACCATTATTCCTCAAATTACCCCACCCTAACCCTCCCCTTGCAAAGGGGAGGGAACTAATTTTTCCGGTTTCCCCCCTTTATAAGGGGGGATTAAGGGGGGTAATTTAACTTGTGTGTACACGATAGCCGAGTCAGGGAGAGGTAATTTTCAATTGTTATATCATCACTGGATTAGGTGTTTTTTCCTGCTTTTGAAATGGGGGACGCATTTCCAAACCAAGCAAGTTCAACATTTCTTTATCTGCATCATAATCAGGACAGGGAGTTGTCACCGTCAACATTTTATTATCATCGCTGGAGAAGATGGAATTTGCACCAGCCATGAAGCATAAAGCCTGTTCTACTTGGGAAAGTCTCGCCCTACCTGCACTCAAACGCACGTCAGATTTAGGCATAATAATTCTAGCAGTCGCAATCATCCGCACTACATCCCAAATAGGCACATCTGGTTGATTTTCTAAAGGTGTACCGGGAACTTGAGAAAGAATATTGATGGGTACAGATTCGGGATGAGGTTGTAAATTTGAGAGAGTATGTAACATTCCTACCCGATCTGCGACATTTTCCCCTAAACCGAGAATACCGCCCGAACATACGGTAACATTGGTTTGGCGAACATTGGCAATTGTATTCAGGCGATCGCTATAAGTTCGAGTCGTAATCACTGTGCTGTAATATTCCTCTGAGGTGTCGAGATTATGGTTATAAGCATACAATCCCGCATCCTCTAACCGCTTTGCCTGGTTCTCTGTCAACATTCCCAAGGTACAGCATACCTCTAAACCCATGTCGGTTACGTCCTTAACCATATCCAGAACTTCCTCAAATTGGGAATTATCCCGAACTTCGCGCCAAGCAGCACCCATACAAACGCGACTCACACCGCTTTCTTTGGCTGTTTTGGCAATATTTATCACTGTTTCTTTTTCTAACAGTGCTTCGGGTTTTACCTCGGTTTTGTAGCGGGAAGATTGAGCGCAGTAACCGCAATCTTCTGGACAAGCACCGGTTTTAATGGAGATAAGCTTACAAACTTGTATTTGTTGCGGTTGATGATATTGACGATGCACTGTAGCAGCTTGATAAATTAGCTCTAGAAATGGTGTATTATATATTGTCAATATCTCTGTTGGTTGCCAATTGTAGCGTATTCCCACCGTAATTATCCTTTTTGCAGTCTTTTGGTTTAATGTTCAAATTAGTATAGCTGATACAAAATATTTAAATTTGAGGATATGACATCAGAGCCACCAATTCTGACAAGCGATCGCCTAATATTAAGAATGGCAGTGATGGAGGATATTCCTTACATACTCAAATATTTTACGGAGAATAAAGAATATCTTACGCCATTTTATCCTAAATGGGATGAAAATTTTTTTACTCACGATTATTGGGAGTATCAAGTAGAAACGAGTTTCTGGGAATTTGTGAACAACTATTCATTAAAACTATTTATTTATCGGAAACACCAGCCTAGAAAAGTTATGGGAACAGCTAATTTTAGCAACTTTATCTATAGTGCTGCTCAATTTTGTCAATTAGGATACAGTTTAGCAGAATCAGCACAAGGTTATGGTTACATGACAGAAGCCTTGTCTATTTCCACTAAGTATGTTTTTCAAGAATTAAATCTGCACCGCATTATGGCTAATTATATGCCCCATAATCGCCGCAGTGGTAATGTTCTTAAAAGGGCTGGTTTTGTAGTTGAAGGATATGCTAGAGATTATTTAATGATTAATGGTAAATGGGAAGATCATATTTTCACAAGTTTGACAAATCCCCACTGGCGACCAAATTTATAATAACTCAATAACTCAGATCCCCGACTTCTTGGAGAAGTCGGAGATATAAAGATAACAAAGGAGAAAATTATGTCAATATATAATAATCGCGTGGCTATTTTGGCGACAATGCACAATAAAGAAAAAGTAATTTCTCCTCTATTTAAAGAACATTTAGGAATTAATGTCATAGTTACTAAAGGCTTAAATACTGATATTTTTGGAACTTTTACCAGAGAAATTAAACGTCCAGATACACAAATTATTACTGCTAGGTTAAAAGCTGAAAAAGCCTTGAAAATGTATGATGAAAAAATAGCCATTGCTAGTGAAGGAAGTTTTACACCGCATCCTCTAGTTCCCTATATTTATGCTAACCGAGAAATAATTATTTTTCTAGATCAAGAAAATGATTTAGAAATTATTGGTGAAGTATTTTCCATAGAAACTAATTTTAATCATCAAACTATATCTAGTTTAGAAGAAGCTGAAGAATTTGGAAATAAAGTAGGTTTCACTGAACATGGCTTAGTAATTTCCTTTGATAATCAAAATACAGGAAAAACAGAATCTATAAAAGGTATTACCAGCAAAGAAAACCTAATCAATTCCGTAGAAACTGCCATAAAAAACACATCTGATAATAAATTTAATATAGAAACAGATATGAGAGCAATGTATAATCCTACCAGAATGAAAAATATTGCCTTTGCTACTCAAGACTTAATTAATAAAATTAATAGTTTATGTCCCCAATGTCATACTCCTGGTTTTATGATTAATCAAAAAATCCCTGGACTACCTTGTGAACTTTGTCATCAGCCAACTTCATTAATTAAAGCAGTAATTTTTCAATGTCAAAAATGCAATTTTACCCAACAACAATTATTTCCTAACAATCAAGAATTTGCTGATCCTAGTTTATGTGAATATTGTAATCCTTAGATCCCCGACTTCTTGAAGAAGTCGGGGATCTATTTTTTTATTTATCATTCTCAAGAAGATATATTATTTTTATAAGCTACTTTAAAAACTCCATCACTTCTTGTAGAACATCAGCTATATGTGGTTTTTCGCAAACAATTTCATCTAAATACGCTTGGATAAGTTTACGCGACATCTTGGAGTTTGCTGGTTATTTCTTGATGTAAAGCTAGATAATGCTGATAATTTCCTGCCCATTCGACAAACACTTCATCATCAGAAGTTTTTCCTTGGTTATATTTGGCAAAAAAATCTTCTGAACTCATTTGGTACTTGATTTCATAAACATTTAACTGTTTGGTAAGGGCAATCAACGCATCTAGTGGAGATGTATATTCGATAACTTGTTTACGCATTCATTTATCTGTTTAAGTTGATTAACTTAATCATATTGTAATTTTAATCAGATATTGATTTTATCCTCAAGAAGATAAATAATTTTCATAAGCTTCTCGTTGCTGTTCTTCAGAAAGATACGTTATTAAATAGAAAGATCGTAAGCTTTTTTGTCTATCATTAAATAAATATCAATTAAGCGTAATTATAATGACTCTGGATGAAACTCTCAATCATACTCATGCTACTAATCCTTTGCTTACCCTCAACTATGAATCAGCCCTAGAGTCTTTAGGTAATGATTACTATGATCAAGTTGTAGCCGAGGAATTTCCCCAACTTATGTTACGCTGGCGCAATGACGCACTACTGCCACGCTTAGGAGTTGCGCCCCAAGTAGTTAAAGACGAAGATTTTATTAACGCTTTTGGTAAATTTGAGGGAAGAGAACCGCTGTTAGCACTACGTTATCACGGTTATCAATTTGGACAATATAACTCCCAATTAGGTGACGGTAGAGGCTTTCTCTATGGACAAGTGCGGGGTATTGATGGGGAATTATACGATTTTGGCACAAAAGGTTCGGGAAGAACCCCCTACTCTCGCGGTGGTGACGGAATGCTAACACTTAAAGGAGGAGTGCGGGAAGTTCTCGCCGCTGAAGCACTTCATCGTTTAGGCGTTCGCACTTCTCGCTGTTTAAGTATGATTGAAACGGGTTTGGGTTTGTGGCGCGGTGATGAACCTTCTCCAACTCGTTCTTCTGTCATGATTCGCATGAGTAAATCTCATATCCGTTTTGGTACTTTTGAACGATTAAACTATTTCAAACGACATGATTTAACTCAAAAACTGTTAGATCATGTAATTGAACAATATTACCCGCATTTGCAAGCTGAATATGATAAATATGCTTTATTTTATGCCGAATTAGTGCAGCGTGTCGCCGAATTAGTAGCACAATGGATGGCAGCGGGTTTTTGTCATGCAGTTCTGAATACTGATAATATGTCAATTACCGGGGAAAGTTTTGACTATGGACCCTATGCCTTTATTCCTACTTACGATCTCCAATTTACGGCGGCATATTTCGATTATTATAAACGTTATTGTTACAGTCAACAACCAGGGATTTGCAAATTAAATTTAGAACTTTTGCAAGAACCTTTAAAGGCGATAATTCACCAAGGTGATTTGGATATTGCTTTATCTAAGTTTGCTGAATATTACCAAGCTGAATATCGAGCTTTGATGTTGAAAAAATTGGGTTTTGAAGATTTACAATTAGCGGAAGCTGATGAATTTTTGCGGTTAACCATTACCTTTTTACATGATAGTCAAGTTGGTTATCATCAATTCTTTGCTGATTTAGCTGCTACCTTTTCTAGTAAATGGCGAGATGATCCAGCTTTTGTGATGAATGGTTCTGAAATTAGCCCCCCATTAGGAAAATCACCCACTTTTGATAATTGGTGTTTCCTCTATCATAAAATTCTCAATCATTTTGATCCTGAACAAATGGATAAAATTCACCAAACTTTGATTGAAGCTAATCCCAAAACAGCTTTATTAAGACCTGTGATTGAGTCTGTTTGGGAACGAATCACTGAAGATGATAATTGGCAACCTTTTTATGATTTAGTGGAAACACTCCAAACAGGGAAGTAATCAATCAGAATCAATCAGATCCCCGACTTCTTTAAGAAGTCGGGGATCTAAAGTTACCAAAACTATGATCAGCATTAATTTCAATTACTAAATCAACAGATGATGATTGAATTAAGGGATTAATGAATAATTCGGGATGTAAAGAACGCCAAAAATAATTTACAAATTCTTCTATTTCTGAGTCAGTCATTCCTGATTTACCAGCAGCAATCATTTGTCTTTCTGCTTGCTTGCGCCATGCTAAAGAATAACGGTAATCTGTGGGATAAAGAACTATTAAACTATCTAATCTTTCCCACAGTGGTAAATAATCTTTTAGCTGATTATTCATATCAGAGGCAAATTGTTTATCTACGTCTGTAAGAATAGGTGGTGGTGGAGTTAATAACACTTTAGGAGGAATTGGTTTTACGCCCACAAACCAGCCTTCAAACAGAACAATATCTATAGGATTTGTGATAACTTCAGGAGTAGTGCGATCGCCTGCACCCCCATGAGCAGATTTATCAAATCTAGGAACTATCACAGGACTCTTGCCTTGGTGAATCTGATCGAGTACAATTAAAGCTAGGTGAATATCGTGGGTTCCGGGCGGACCACGCCAAAGCAAACGGGAATCTTGCTGTAATAAAGCCAAACGCTCGCTATAAGTTTTGTACAAGTCATCCAAAGACAAACTTAACGTTCGATATCCTAACTGCTGGAGAATCAAACCCAGTATCTGGGACATTGTAGTTTTACCAGTTCCTTGTGCGCCTAAAATTCCCTGGACAAAAGGTTTCCCTAACTGTTGACGTTGTGCTGCAATTTGGATTCCCAAGGGTAGCCATAAATCCCACAATACCTGTAACACTTCTGGGGGTTGAATTTTTAGGGTAGTTTGACAAAATTGACTAAAATTAGGGAAAACTAACTTCAGTAAATCCCCTCTCCTTTGGATAACTTCAGCCACATTATCAGAAGTAATATTAAACACCTTAGCTCGCAAAGGATCTGCCAATGCTGCGGCTTGTGCTGAGACTTGCCAAGATGTGTCTGTTGTTAAAACTTGACTCAACCATTCACTACTCATAAAATCACGAACCCAGTTTTAACGCTTCTAGAAATAGACTGTAGATAAAACCAACCTTGAGATAGTTGAGTATTTCTACCCAAAATGCTTGGCGAACAAAAAAACTCCGACTGTAAAATATTCTACTGGTAATTTCAGTCAGTAGCACTAAAAATCCAGCAACCACAATGTCTAATTCTGCCTTTTGTCCAGCGGTTGTTGATACTGCTGATCCCAAAAAAAAGCCAAACAAAAAACTAATTAGTATTAGCGATAACCGCCGCCAAGGATTCAGAAACCATTCACTCAAGCTACTGAAAATTGTTTCTAATAGGTTGTTCAAGCGAGTATTTTGCATGGGAATAGGGAACAGAAAAAGTCGTTTTGACTTGATGAAACTGGATAATTTATTTTGGAGAACCTAAGTAAACCACTCTAATTACGGTTGGGGATCATTTGTAACCATCGGGTTTAGCTTACAAAAAATCTTATTTCTAAAGCTATATCATTATGAAAAACTTCCTTGATCGGTATGGTAACTTCATTATCAGTCTTTCTGCCTTAGGATTGGTGGGGATCATGACAGGATGCTTAGATATGCGGATATCTTTTCAGTCTACAAATCCAGAAACAACCCCATCTATGATGACAAATAGTGGTAAAAATGGGGATGAAATTAACTTAGATAGTACACCAAGTGACTCAGTAGAATCAAGTCCGCAAAAAAATCAGTCCACAGTTGTAGCCTATCAGGTTAACTCTGATAGTAAAAACAAGGCTGCTGGATTGCTTCGCATTAGCAACAAAACTACTCAACCTGTCCGTCTAGCATTGTTAGCTAGACAATCATCCCTCAAAAGTGCGACTGCGAATAAATCTAAATCTGATATTCCGGCTCATTGGGATTTTGCTCCTGAAGAAGGAAGTGAGAGCGGGTTAGTTTTATCTTTACCTCAAGCTAATTTAAGACTTGAGAAAGGTGATATTTTGGTGGCTTTTGCTCAAGATGGTTCTCGACGTTATTGGGGTCCCTATGTTGTGGGAGAAACTTCCTCTCCCCAATGGAATCCGCAAACTCAAGAATGGCAGTTAGTGTTACAAAATAGGTGATATTGGAGAAGTCAGGAGTCAGGAGTCACCGAGTCAGGAGTCACCGAGTCAGGTGTCAGTAGTCAGGAGTCAGGAGTCAGGAGTTCAGGAGGAAGAAGGAAGGAGTTCAGGAGTCAGGAGTCAGAAGGAAGGAGGAAGGAGTTTTTTTGAATTTTGAATTGTAAACTATTGTATATTGGCAGGACGCGATTTCAGTGTCTTTAAGTATGAATTCATGAGTATAAAATTGAGTGTTTCTTGGCAAGTGGTGGATAAGTGGTTGAATAATTTAGAACAGCGTCCAGTCCTAGCTGTGGCTGTTTCGTCCCTGTGGTTATTGGTAATTGGTTGGATAGCTTTTGGCTGGAATTTGGGTAATGTGGGCTTAATTGATGAGACTGAGCCGCTGTTTGCGGAAGCTTCCCGACAAATGCTGGTAACTGGTGATTGGATTACGCCGTTTTTTAATGGTGAAACTCGCTTTGATAAACCTGCTTTAATTTATTGGTGTCAAGCGATCGCTTACTCTATTATGGGAGTAAATGAATGGGCTGTGCGTATCCCTTCAGCATTGGCAGCAATGGGCGTAATTGCTTTGGCATTTTACACTGTGCAGTGGTACTTTGCCAAAAAAGATGAATTAGAACAAGTTACTAATTTGCCTAGACGTTACTTTACAGCCGCCATTGCCGCTGCTTTAATGGCACTCAATGCAGAAATGATTGTTTGGGGCAGAGCCGGGGTTTCTGATATGTTACTCAATGGCTGTATAGGTTCAACTTTATTATGTTTTTTCCTGGGATATGCTCAGAATAATTCCCCAATCGTCACTGCTAATTGGCGACTTCCCAATAAATGGTATTTAGCAAGTTATGTCTTAATTGCTGGGGCAATATTAACTAAAGGTCCTGTAGGCATTGTCTTACCAGGAATAATTATGATTGCTTTTGCCTTGTATGTGGGGAAATTTTGGGAACTATGGCGAGAAATGCGGCCGATTTTGGGAATGGGGATAGTTTTAGTTATCTCACTTCCTTGGTATGTTTTGGTAACTTGGCGCAACGGCTGGAATTTTATTAATGCCTTTTTTATCTATCACAATATAGACCGTTTTACCGAAGTTGTTAATGGCCATTCAGCCCCTTGGTATTTTTACTTTTTAGTCGTTTTGTTGGGCTTTGCACCATATTCAGTGTACATCCCCGCGGCTCTAGTTAGAGTAAATCTTTTGCAGCGATCGCAGTGGTTAAAGCAAGAACGCTCTCAACAATTAGGTTTATTTGTCTGTTTATGGTTTTTGGGTGTATTTGGATTTTTCACAATTTCTGTTACCAAATTACCCAGTTATGTATTACCCTTAATGCCAGGAGCAGCTATTCTTGTGGCATTATTTTGGAGTGATCTTTTCCCCAATTCACAAACTCCGACTCCTCCCAAATTTTTACGCATCAGTGCTTGGGTAAACGTAGCTTTTCTAACAGTTATTTCCATTGCCCTATTTAATCTTACCCAAATTGCTGGGCCTGATCCTGCTGCTCCTGAATTATATGTACAAATGGAGAAATCAGGAATCCTCAAATTTGCGGGAATAATTTGGTTACTATCTACAGTTACTTCGGCTATCTTAATATTAAGTCACCGTTATCAACAGATAATTACAATTAATTTATTAGGATTTATAGCCTTTATTGCTATTGCTTTAATGCCTGCTGTTTTGATTATGGACCAACAGCGTCAACTACCTCTGAGAGAATTATCAGCCCTAATTGTTGAATCAAAACAACCCAATGAAGAATTAATTATGGTTGGGTTCAAAAAACCTACCGTGACTTTCTACACGCGCAAAAACGTTAATTACATTAAATTTTCTCAACAAGCTCTTGAATATATTCAAAAGCAATCATCACAAGAAAACAGACCACCATCATTGTTAATCTTAGTTGAACAGGGAAAATTTCAGGAAATGGACTTACCACCTGATACTTACAAAAACTTAGCCACCAAAGGCGCTTATCATCTCATTCGCATTCCTTTGAAAACAGCTAAACGAGATAACTTGTCTTAAACTATGATTTTTTTGATTGATGTGATTTATGTGATGATTGATTGTTGTGAGGATTATTTCCATCATCACAATCATCTTAAACTATGATTTTTTTGATTGATGTGATTTATGTGATGATTGATTGTTGTGAGGATTATTTCCATCATGACAATCATCTTAAACTATGATTCTTTTGATTGATGTGATTTATGTGATGATTGATTGTTGTGAGGATTATTTCCATCATCACAATCAAATGAATCAAATAAATCAAATAAATCATAGTCTAATTTGCTAAAGATTGATTAATCTGAATTAATAGTTCCTCCATTGAAATCGAACGGGGTAATATCTGGGTAGCAATTCCCCGAACCGCAGTTTCTACAGAAGATGTATATCGTTGTTTCCGAGATTTTGTTACATTTCCATAATTGGGTTCATTGAATTTCTGGTCAAGTACCAAAATTGGCGGCAAATTAAATGGTAAATTCCCTAATGATTCAAGAGCTTTTTGTACTTCCTTATTCATTGCCGTCTCGTTCAAGCAAATCAAAAGTAAATCAACACTTTGATGACTGACTTGTTGGACAACTTCCGACCAACAACCGGCAATAGAAGCTCTAAAACCAGCAGTTTGTAAGTATTGAATTAAAGCTTGAAACCACTCATATCCTCGATTAATTTGCTCATCTTCAAAATTAATAAAAGAACTTTTGACTGACTGATAATCTTTAAGTGGTTTGCGTTTTACCGTGGATAAATCACTCAGCATACTTATATCTACAACTAAAATATTTATTGGACAACAAATACCAGCAGCAATTTGTAATACAGATGCTAAAGCATCTTGTTGATAATTTTGATGATTATTTTTCTGTGTTAAGGGACTTAAACAAGGAAATACAGACAATCCTGGTATTTGGGAAGCAGCTAAAGTAGTCGCAACATCACAAGTTACCAATGGTAAAGTTGCCAATCTTTGATGTTTTGTTAATTGTTCTAAATAAGTGCGAGCAGTAGAAATTTCCATATCTAGTAAAATTACATCAAACTGCCAAACTCGCGCTAATAAATCTGCTTGATCTAAATCATCTACTTCAATAACTCGATGTTCTCGCAGAGAAGGGTAGAGATTAATAGCCTCTATTTCCGGATTTACTAACCTGAGAATTCGCAAAGGAATATTTTGAGAATTGATCTGATGATTTTCCATCACTGAATTCTTAAATTCAGTTGTTGTTGATATTTTTTCTAACAATGATGCCAATGCTTGATGCTTAATTGGTAAACTCAAAAAACTATCAGCCTGTTTATTAAATGCTTGTTCCTTTTCGGCCGCTGTGGCTGTGACAATAACATGAATATGACGAGTTAAAACATCAGATTTTAGTAAAGTCATCACATCCCAACCAGAAAGTAAAGGTAGTAAAGGATTTAAAAATATTGCCTTTGGTTGCAAACGTCGAGCTTTTTCTAGTGCCTCTGTTCCTGATCTAGCAATAACAACACGATAACCTAAACCTTTAAGTTGTTCAGTTAATTCTTCAATATATTGAGCTACTGCTTCCACTACTAACACCAGTCTTTGGGAAGAACTATTGAGGTTTTGAGGAGAAGAATTGATGATATTGCCTATTTCCCTCTTGGTCGCTATGTCTTCAGACTCATTAAAACTGGCTTTTGGTGGACTTGGAGGTAAAAGCAAAGTAAACTGACTCCCTTTCCCCTCACGAGATAAGAAACTGACATCTCCACCATGTAAACGAGCCAAAGCTCTAGTTAATACTAATCCTAAACCCGTTCCTTCAAACTGACGAGTGAGTGGGTTTTCTAATTGCTGGAATTTTTGAAAGATTAAATGTTGTTGTTGTTCAGGAATTCCAATCCCTGTATCCCAAATAGTAAAGGCAATCCAGCCTTCCCAACGGCTAACCCGTAAACCAATTTCCCCAGATATTTCCGTGAATTTAAAGGCATTAGAAAGTAAATGTACTAACATCTGTCGCAAGCGTAATTCATCTGCTACCATTTCTTCTAAACCTGGTTCAATTACTAGGCTAAATTGGTGATTAGAATTAGATAAATTTTGATTTTCTGCTGGGGATGATTGTTTAGTTTTGTGAGTTTGATAATGAATGTTTTTAACGTCTGAGAAAGCCCGTTCACATACTACTTGAATTTGTACCGAGGTGAGGGTAAGTTCCATCTGTCCCGTTTCCATTCGCGTTAAATCTAAAATATCATTCACCACACTCATCAAATGTCTACCACTTTGATGAATTAATCCAGCATAACGAGCTTGACGCTCATTTAATTGTCCCAACTGTTGATCTACCAGAAGGCGAGATAGTCCTAAAACTGCTGTTAACGGTGTTTTTAATTCATGGCTAATGCAAGCTAAAAATTCATCTTTTAAGCGATTGAGTTGAATCAAATCGGCATTTTTTGCTGCCAACTCTTTGCAAAGTTGTTGTTGTTCAGTTACATCTGTGGCTAATATTAACCATAGTTCTTCTGAATTTTCTGGTAATTCTGACTCCGAAACCCAAATTTTTAACTCGTTACTATCTAAAGGAATTTTTGCAAATTCCCAAACTCGTTCCTGACCAGTTTTAATTTCTACCACACAAGTACAAATACCCAATTTCTTATCGAAAACACAGTGGTTAGAACCGTCATTTATCGGCAGAGATGGTTCTTGCAAAAAAGGGAAAGCTGATGGTGAGTCAGGAGAAAAAACTGTCGGTGAGATACTTTGTTTGTGCGTCGTGAAAGTATCGGTTCTCTGATTTTCTTGAGGATTGGTATAAATATATTTTGGAGTAAGTATAGTCTCTACCTGTTTTCTAATGCCTTCAGGATCTTTTGATGTTCCTAGTTGTTGCCACCAAGGGAGGTTTTGCATAACTACTTCGCCTTGACCAGTTTGTAACATCATTGGCCAGGGCAATCTAGCTAATAAGTGGACTATAGACTTGTGTATTTTTGGCTGGCATTTATTGGCTGTATCTTTGATGTTTTTTTGGTGTGGAGAAGTTTTGGTGTTTGTCACATATTTGTGACTTCCTTCTGCTTTGGTTAAACTAATGGAAATTTTCTTCTGAGCTAACAATATTAATAGGCTTAAAGTATTTAGGATTCCTAAATATTTACCATCTGAATCAACTAGCGCCCAATCTAAGTTACTTTTTTGTTGTGCTTCTTGATGCTTGAGAAATAAACTAAATTTTTCCAGATTTGCTGCGGCTGGTATGGTCTGTATTGGCGCTATGAGGGATTTATCCACCTGTGAGAGTGGTTGTTGCAAATGCAAATTTAAGAGGTGGTTATCAGCATCCGCGGCTAAGAATTGTGGCAGTAATCGAGCAGAATACAATACACCAATTGGGCATTGTTGGGAATTAACTATTACCAAGCGATCGCACTGTTCTTCGACAAAAATATCCAGCACTGCTGCCAGAGTATTCGTTTCCCAGCACATTGGTACAGTTACTATAAATTCATCAAGTGGGTACTGTAGCATTAAAATAAGTCCTCGGTGGTCTTTCTGCTTGTAATCAACTTCAGCATTACCATCAGCACTTGGTTTAGATAGTTTTCAAGCCTGAAGCAATATCCTCCAGGAATATTGAGAATGGCTACGCGACGCTATCAGCGATTCTGGTGACAATTGACAGACCTCTTCAAACTAGTACATCACGGCGTAAATGAAGCAACCATATTCAATCGCCAAAAAGCCTACTGTATATTAGTTTTGACTTTTGACTTTTGACTTTTGACTTCCGCCCTGCGGTACTAGCTATTTAGCTATAGCTTGTGGTCACACTCCGTCATGGACATACATTGTCTCGAAGTCAATCACCAATAATTTTTACCCTTGTGATCCAATATGTGAGTTTCTACCCGGAGCAAGTAACCATATTTACCAGAAAAGCTACTGATATTGGAAATCATCATTTTCTATGGTGACAACTACAACAATAATTATGGCTCCAAAGATTCGCTTTAGAACCTTGAGGAATTATAATGATTTAAAATGCGACAATTCTTTAAGTTCGTTTAAGTATCTTATCAATGAGTGAAATAATGTCATCTATCTGCCGTCGGATATCCTCATACACATTATCCATTAGCCATGACTCTCTCTCAATGCAATGAGCCATCAAAGAATTTATCAGTTATATTACTTAGCCTTGTTATGTATAATTGATTGCGTGACTGTGTATTGCACTTTCAAAAATTCATGATCTATAAATAGTAGATGTTATTACCTATATTGCTTTTACAAACAAATATAAAACAAATTCTCGATAGACCATTTGTAGAAGAGAGGCACAAAAGTTTAATTGCTCAAATATGGAACTTCCTTGAGAAATTAATCACTCAATGTTACTGGCAACCTATCCTTTGTCAAATATACTATTTGCCCCATTGTCAGCCACAAAACCCAGATCAAAAAGATAATTATTTTCTTGCAGTTAGCCAGGAAAAAAAGACACAAAATTTTCAGGACATGGCTGCTATCGAAAAACAGGAAATTTTAAATTCACTTAAATCAGATTACCGTCAAATAATTATCAATTATTTTATCAGTGACAAAACACTACCAGAAAAACTTGATAAATTTGTTAATACCCTATTTTATACAGGTATTCCCATACCACAAATTATAGAAATGCACATGGAAGTCATTGATGAATTTTCTAAGCAATTAAGGATGGAAGGCAGAAGTGATGAAACATTGCTCGATTACCGTTTAACCTTAATAGATATTTTGGCACATCTTTGTGAAATTTATCGCTGTTCTGTTGCTAAAATTCCGTTGAATATTCCAAAGTAGAATTTGCATTCATGATGAATTAATGCTTGATTGTGTATGTAAAGAATACGGCTTTTGGTCTTTCACCTCTATGTTTTTAGGAGTTTATATTGTATGAATGAAGCTAAAAAGACCTATGTTCTCAAGCTATATGTAGCAGGAAATACCCCTAATTCAATGCGGGCTTTAAAAACCCTCAAAAATATCTTAGAAGAAGAATTTCAAGGAGTTTATGCTTTAAAAGTAATTGATGTCCTGAAAAACCCCCAGTTGGCCGAAGAGGATAAAATACTCGCCACACCAACACTATCAAAAATTCTGCCCCCACCTGTGCGAAAAATTATTGGTGATTTAACAGATAGAGAAAGAGTATTAATTGGGTTGGATCTGCTGTATGAAGAATTGAGTGAAGAATATGGGAAAGAATAACACAAAATGCAGGAGGCAAGAGTAAAGCCGTGGTGTTAGCCATTCTTTGATGAAAATTCGGGAATTTTTTTACCTGCAATTTGGTATATTTATTTAGTTATTAAAAATAATTAAAAACTTTCTTGATTTTAAGAACCTGGGTTGAATATCCATATTAAGTAAGTCGGCACGATAAAATCAATATACATTTTTTTCGTAAAAACCCTTAAATAACCTATCTATAAGGTATTTGTCGAATTTACATTTCGTTACATATGTTGATTGTTTAACGCCAACTTACTTAGACAAACCATGAATAAAAAAGAGCAACCTGAACCCAAAAAAATACCTATTGGTGTCGAAAAAATTCGCACGATGATCGAGGGCTTTGACGATATTAGTCATGGCGGTTTACCTGTTGGTAGAACTACTTTAGTTAGTGGAACTTCAGGAACTGGCAAAACTTTATTATCACTGCAATTTCTTTATAATGGCATCACTTACTTCGACGAACCAGGAGTATTTGTCACATTTGAAGAATCACCCAGTGACATTATTAAAAATGCCCATATTTTTGATTGGGATTTACAAGGTTTAATTGATGAAGGTAAATTATTTATTCTCGACGCATCTCCTGATCCTGAAGGTCAAGATATCGTAGGTAATTTTGATTTATCAGCCCTAATTGAACGTTTACAATATGCCATTCGTAAATATAAAGCTAAACGGGTTTCCATTGATTCCATGACCGCCATATTTCAACAATATGAAGCGATAGGAGTAGTCCGGCGAGAAATTTTTCGGTTAGTAGCACGGCTGAAATTATTGAATGTCACCACCATCATTACCACTGAACGGGGTGAAGAATATGGACCAGTAGCATCTTTTGGAGTTGAAGAATTTGTTTCTGATAATGTAATAATTGCTCGTAACGTCTTAGAAGGAGAACGTCGCCGCCGAACTATTGAAATCCTCAAGTTACGGGGAACAACTCACATGAAAGGCGAATATCCCTTCACAATTACCAATGAAGGAGTCAATATATTCCCCTTGGGAGCAATGCGTTTAACACAACGATCTTCTAATGTGCGCGTATCTTCTGGAGTGAAAATTCTTGATGAAATGTGTGGTGGTGGTTTCTTTAAAGATTCGATTATTTTAGCCACAGGAGCTACAGGAACTGGGAAAACTTTATTAGTGAGTAAGTTTATTCAAGATGGCTGTGTTAATGGTGAACGAGCCATATTATTTGCTTATGAAGAATCTCGCGCCCAACTTTCCCGGAATGCTTCTTCCTGGGGAATTGATTTTGAAGAATTAGAACATCAAGGATTACTGAAAATTATTTGTACCTATCCTGAATCCACTGGTTTAGAAGATCACTTACAAATTATTAAATCAGAAATTTCCCATTTCAAACCTGCTCGCATTGCCATTGATTCACTTTCTGCAATGGCTAGAGGCGTTAGTAATAATGCTTTTCGTCAGTTTGTAATTGGGGTGACAGGTTATGCTAAACAAGAAGAAATTACTGGTTTCTTTACCAATACTACAGATCAATTTCTGGGTTCTAATTCCATTACTGATTCCCACATTTCTACGATTACAGACACAATTTTGATGTTACAATATGTAGAAATTCGGGGAGAAATGTCACGGGCAATTAACGTATTTAAAATGCGCGGCTCGTGGCACGATAAGGGAATTCGTGAATATAATATTACGGCAGATGGTCCTGATATTAAAGATTCATTCCGTAACTATGAGCGAATTATTAGTGGTGCGCCTAACCGCGTTACTATAAACGAAAAAGCAGAACTTTCTCGGATTGTCAAACGTTTTGAAGACAAACCGAGTTCAGATGTTTAACACAGGGTATAGTCCGATATTTCTGCCTAAATCTCTAGATCGTGCTATATTTTGTGGTGAAGACAAGTATTCTGCCGCTAAATTAATATTTTTTGTGTGAGGGGATGCGGTGAAAGGACAGCAATTATTCCATTGTTTCTTACCTGGTGTGACAGCAGCAGTATTAACAACTCAGCCCGCTTGGGCTAATGTTATTCAAGTAAGTCAGTTACAGCTAACGTCTTCTCCTAGTGTGTTAATTTCTACTAATAGTGGGAATCCATTCACAGACAATAGCCTACAGCCCAAAAGTAACGTTAAAAGTAACCCAGGATTATTACCTGCTAATTATTTCAGTCAAGGTAGTATCCAGCCTATCGGCAACCACAGTCTACCTGTAGTTGTTGCTGACAATTATCTCAGCATTGACGGAGAAAAAATTTCTAAACAAGATCACAGTAGATTTGTCGGTTTTTCTGATTTATCAAATAATAATTTGCTGGCTGTTAGTAATCCACAATCAAGTAATTTAAGTAACTCTGATCAGCAAGGTGATGTAGAGGTAGCAAAGTTACTAAAATCTGGTAATTGTCCACAGTCTCAGCCCAAGAGTCAAGCGGCTTTACTTCTTACTTCTAACACCTGCTTACCTCAAAATACTGATACTTGGATAGCACAAACAACTGTTCCTACTACTTCAGAAACCAGTACACCTCCGGCGGAGAATGTAAAGCCTACACCTAGTCAGCCCGTAGATTTTCCTAATGTTCCTAATGATTTGAATCCTAGTCCTAATCCGCTGCTATATCCAACGCAAGCAGAGGAAGTGAAGGTTCAAGGAACTCAGCCAATTAGTTTGTCACAGGCGCTGGAACTGGCTAAACGGAATAATAATGATTTACAAGTGTCTGTACTACAACTGCAACGGAGTAAATCAGTTCTCCGCGAGGCGCAAGCCGCTTTCCTACCCAGTGTAGATTTGAATGCGAATGTTGAGAATAGTCGCACTGTTAGCGATACATTGCGTGTTAAAAGACAACAGGATGCTGGATTATCGGTAGATGATGCTTCTTCTACTACGGCGTTTACTGGTACAGGACAGATAAGATATGATCTTTATACTTCTGGTAGACGTAATGGGGCTATTAAAGAAGCTCAGGAACGGATACGTAAGCAGGAGTTGGATGTGGAAAGGCAATCTGAGCAAATTCGGCTAGATGTATCTAAGGCATATTATGACTTGCAACAAGCTGATGAAAATGTGAGAATTTCCCAGTCAGCTGTAAATAATGCCCAGGCTAGTTTGAAAGATGCAGTGGCTTTAGAACGGGCTGGTGTGGGGACTCGTTTCGATGTGTTGCGATCGCAGGTAAATTTAGCTAACTCCCAACAGGACTTAACTAGTGCCTTTTCTCAACAACAAATTGCCCGCCGTAAGTTAGCACCACTGTTGAATTTGCCCCAGTCAGTGAGTATTACTGCGTCCGATCCTGTCAAATTGGCAGGTTTATGGCAACAGCCACTAGAACAAAGTATCGTTTTGGCTTATCAAAATCGTCCTGAACTACAACAAACTTTAGCAGATCGGAATATTAGTGAGGCTCAAAGAAAACAGGCCTTAGCATCTCTAGGTCCCCAGGTAAGTTTACTCGGTCAGTATAACTTATTCGATCAATTTGATGATGGAACAAGCGTGGTTGATGGTTATTCTGTGAGATTGCAGGCTAGTCTCAATTTATATGATGGGGGAGCAGCAAAAGCCAGAGCAGCCCAATCTAAAACCGATATTGCAATCAACGAAAATCGGTTTTCTGAACAGCGCAACCAAATCCGCTTTCAAGTAGAACAAGCATATTCTACCCAAGCATCAAATTTGGAAAATGTACAAACTTCTAATGTGGCTTTAGAACAAGCTAAAGAGTCTTTGCGGTTAGCGCGGTTGAGATTCCAAGCCGGTGTCGGGACTCAAACTGATGTAATTAACGCATTAAATGACCTCACCCGTTCTGAAGGTAATCGCGTCAAAGCTATTTTGGATTACAACCGAGCTTTAACAGAACTACAAAGATATGTTACATCCAGGGGTTTAAATCAATTAGATAACTCAGGAGTCAAGAGTCAGGAGTCAGGAGTCAAGTAACAGGAAGGGAGCGGGGGAGAATATTTTTCTTCCCAGTTCCTAGTCCCCAATCCCCAATGTTGTAAAATAGTTTTCAAACACCGGGCTATTGACATACCTCCTCGGACTTTAGGACGAGGATTTCTTAACGCTTCATTGGGTTGTGCTATTTCGATTTAGTCTTACCATCCCTCGACGTTCGTTTATAGTCTCCTAATGCCCTATGGCGACTATATATAGTTTACCATAAAGCCGTCCTTCTAGGAGGGCGCTTGTATCCCATATTTTTGGTCAAAAACTCATGACTAAAGTGACATCACAGGAGATTGCAAAATTTCGTTCTCATTTGGTAGATGATCCGCAAGCAATGGAAGCATTAGACTTGATAGAGGATTGCGATGGAGATTTAGAAGATGCGGTAATGACTCTGGCTATTCGGGCTGGACAAGAACCAGAACAAACTAATTCCGACTGGTTAGATGCCTTAGCCAAAAAATGGCGAGCGGCAATTTGTGAACAAGAATATCGAGAAGACTTGTTAAATGGGTCAATTCAAGAGATGATAGTACATCTGAGGACAATACCGAGTTTTCCCAAAAGTCTGGCTACACCCGTTTTAATTTATATTCTTAAACAAGGTGTGAATAATTTTTGTGAGCCTTTGGATTTGCTAAAGTCACATTAATCCTGAATTTTAAAATTGATGAATTATCTTGTTGCTGTATTATCAGATCGCATCCAAGCCGAAGCCGCTGATTTAGCTTTAGAAAGAGAAGGGATAAATGGCACTATTCTCGGTAGAGGATACAAAAGTGCTGATGAGTTTGGTTTAATTGACCCCAAAGAACAGGCGAAAAAACAAGTAAAATTAATGGCGATTTGGTTAGTACCATTTGGCTTTTTTGCTGGTTTTACCTTCAGTCTCATCACTGGTTTAGATACCTTCGCTTGGGCTGGGGAAATTGGAAATCATGTGGTAGGCGGCATCTTGGGTGCTGGTAGCGGTGCCATGGGTAGTGTGTTTGTAGGTGGTGGCGTGGGTTTATTTGAGGGTGGTGGTGATGCTTTACCCTATCGCAATCGTTTAGATGCAGGTAAGTATTTAATTGTGGTGCAAGGTTCGGAAACTCTGACTCGTCAAGCTACTCGTATTTTACGCCAGTTTGAACCAGAAAATATTCAAGGTTATGCGGAAAATAATTAATTGGTAATTGGTAATGGGTAATTGGTAATTGGTAATTGGTAATTGGGTAATTTTTTTCTTCTTTCTTCTTTCTTCCTCCTGACTCCTGACTCCTGACTCCTGACTCCTGACTCCTAAAAATTCATGCTACCTAGAGAAGAACTTTTAAAAGGTGTTGAAAACCGCGATACTGTCGCCCGTGTAATTGATCAAGCAGATCAGGCTATAAAGACGTGGGAAGTGGTATTTACAGATTTTTTGTCTCCGCCGGAGTTGGCGGAAATTCAACGGGTATTTAGCCGCTTGACGGAGGTGCATTCGGTAGCTTGGGGTGGATATCCACAGGCGGAAAGACAAAGGTTAGCGATCGCTCGTGTTGACTTACCATTAGATCAGTCTGAAGTGGCAATTGTGGCTTTAGATATTGCTGGTAATTTCTTGTTTGATACCGCAAATCACCGAGATTTTTTAGGCGCAATGCTGGGAACAGGAATTGTGCGGGAAAAAACGGGAGATGTAATTGTATTGGGAGAAAGAGGGGCGCAGGTGATTGTTGTCCCTGAATTAGTAGAATTTTTAGAGATGAGTTTGCAACAGGTGCGTTCTGTGCCAGTGAAAACTCGACGCATTGAGATTAATGAGTTAAAAATCCGTGAACCTAAGAAGAAGGAAATGACGACTGTGGAAGCTTCTTTGCGGTTAGATGCGGTGGCTTCGGCTGGGTTTGGGATGTCCCGCAGTAAGATGGTAGATTTGATTGATTCTAATGATGTGCGTGTCAATTGGAAGGAAGTCACCCAAGCCAGTTCCCAAGTTAAATCAGGGGATTTAATCGCTATTCGGGGGAAAGGGCGATTGGAAGTTGGGGAAATTGCGGTGACGAAAAAGGATCGCTATCGGGTGCAATTGACTAGATATATGTAGATAAAATTTTGGTTTTAGGGATTGACAGATTATGTTTTATATGATATGTTGTTAGTCTATGTGATTAAGGACGGTTAGCTCAGGTGGTTAGAGTACATCGTTGACATCGATGGGGTCGTTGGTTCGAGTCCAATACCGTCCATATTTTTATCTGTAAGTTGTTCGCTAAAGTTTTGTGATTTCAAGTTTGAGATTGCCACAACGGCAAGGTGATGGTTGAAAAATAGGTGCAATTAGTTCAAATTTAGAATTAGATTACCAAAAAATCGGGTTTAAGTGAAAAATAAAATTTACATTATTACCCACAAATCAAAAAAACAATAACATAAAAACCCTATTTAGTCGGTTTTAACCGACTTTAGCTATTAGACAGGGAATTTATTCCCTGGCTAAATAACTCATCTCATCATCAGAAAAATATTTATTGGCATGGATAACATTCTTCTTCTATCCATTCAAATGCTCTTAACTTTTCTGGCGTTACTGTATTTAGAATATCTTGATCAGATTCGTAAATTTCTTTATTTTCTTCAAAAGAATCATCTTCATCATCATAATATGTTTGGGTGCTAACTGAATTATTTTGTCCACTACGCCAAAGAGATACAAAAAATCCTGAAACATTACCAAAACCTTGTAATAGCGAAGAATAGACAATTTCGCGATTTTCATCAGCTAATTCTTGAAAACAACTATTATAGAAAGTATAAAAATTATTTTCTATATCTGTATCTTCTTGAATTAAGTCTATATACTTAATTAATTGTTGTTTATTAAATGCCTCAATTCCTATTCCTAAACTATCAGCTATCTCTTTGTATTCAATCTCCCAACACTCATCTGCTGCTAAACACCAGAAGTCTCTGTAAATACCAGCAAGTGATAAAAAGTATATCAATTTTTCAGGACGTTCTATTTCATTACAGTAGGTTGTCAATCCAGATGTAGTTAAAATTTCCCAAGCATCTTTAGCCCATTTTAATTCTGATAAATTATCAATCCATAAATCAAAAACTTGATCTGCTGCTGACTCAACTTCGTTCCATGTAATAATTTTCGTGCTACTTTCCATATTCTTTATCCAATTTATTTAATGCACTAATCCAAACCGATAACTATTAAACCTACGCTGCCAACAATTCCGTAAACGCCAACAAATCATCCACCTCATCATTAGAAAAAAACCTATCAACGGCATTTTTCCCAAACTTAGCCAAAGCCCCCTCATACAAATCAGCCACTTCTAACCTCCGCTTTTGTAAAAACACACTTTGCATAGCCTTTAAAAAATTAACCTGATTCGCATTATACTGGTGTTTGGCAATAAAATTCTCAAACTGACGCTTTACCACATCCTCATAATCAGGTACAGCATCCTTTAGTACATTCTTCTTTGCAGAGTATTACTGTGTTTGTATTTGGCTATACAGTAATAGTCTAGTATGCTTTTTAGCACAAGTGTCGAATCCTGCAATAAAACTTTACAATCTTTGCGTTTTACCCAGGTAAAATCCATTGTCTATTGAGAATAGAGTCATTAATTGATCAAATTTGGTATCACTAATACCAATGCACAACTTGGACACAATCCTCAAAATCTTAACATTCAACACTTCTGGCTTTTTAGCTTTAGCCAGCTAGGGTAATGTAACAAATCATAACTAATAATTGGTGTTTTCTCTTTAATTAGGAGGAGTAATTATAATTTTTATATTTTCTTCATGATTACTCAAAACTACCAAAAATATTCAAAAAATCATACTTACGAGAGATTTATTCGTAACTAAAGTAGTTTTTTTACATAAAAAGTGATAATTCCAATACTTCTCTCTAAAATAAAACAATGTATATTATTCACATCTAGCACAGTAGGAAACATCAAGGCAGAAACAAGGTAACGGTAAAAGGTAAATTTACTTCTTTCTACCCTTGTCGTGTCAGAACTTCATCTTGATGTTTCTCTTTTTTTTAATAGTTTGTAAATTGTTGTTTTTTTAACCTCTTATTAAGTATTTTTAAATATAAAGCTTTATATGGCAAGCTTATAACTAGATTGGTTATGGATTTTAAAAATGTCGCTGTTAGAAATCAAGTTACCGATTCATGAAACTTTTCAAAGTACAGTTCAGGGAGAAGGATTCTGGACTGGTTGCTTAGTAGACTTTATTCGCTTATCAGGTTGTCCAGTCGGTTGTCCTTGGTGCGATACTGGTTATGCTGACCCAGGAGCGAATTTACCACGAGTAGAACGTCCCATAGCTGAACTTCTAGCGGAAATCAAATCTCCCAGAGTGGTAATATCTGGCGGAGAACCATTCATTCACAAGCATTTACCTGACTTAGTTCAAGCTTTATTAGCCGCGGACAAACGAGTTAACATTGAAACATCAGGCTCTTTTTGGCAAGCAGTTTCCCCAGCAGCTTGGATTACTCTATCTCCCAAAGAACATATTAACCCTAAATACCCAGTAAAAAGTCAGTTTTGGAGTCGAGCTAACGAAGTTAAGATAGTCATAGAGACTGGTGGAGAAATTGATTTTTACCAAGAACATCTATCTACTCACCCTAATTTGCTTGTCTACTTACAACCTGAGTGGAACAGTTCGTCGAAATCAATCCCACTGATTTTGCAGATATTACAACAAAAACCTGATTATAAACTATCCTTACAAACACACAAGTATATCGGGGTACAATGACCAATCATCAGTGGCTACTGGCTAAAGAATTCCGCTTTGAAGCAGCACATAAATTACCTTACCATGATGGTAAATGCTCCAGGCTGCATGGACATAGTTGGCGTGGAGTTGTTTATGTAGCTGGTGATACGTTAATAACAAAAGGTGCTAAACAGGGTATGGTAATGGACTATTCAGATATTAAAAAATATCTCAAACCCTTGCTTGAGAATTATTTAGATCACTATTATTTAAATGAATCTATGGGTTTGGAATCACCAACCAGCGAAGCAATTGCTGCTTGGATTTATGAAAAATTAGAACAAGCAGGATTAGCGGGATTAACAGCAGTGAGAATTGATGAAACTTGCACTTCTATCTGTTTGTATTCCAAAACCCGCATATCTGGTTGGTTGAATTCTGGTGAAAGTTTGAATTTACTGCAATCTCGTCAAAATGATGATGTTAAGATTCCCCGGTCTGAAGACGCGGGGATTTCTGAAGAGTCCACAAAAGAACTTTCTTAGGCGCACTTAAAGCGCCTCTACCTACTCCACTTAAGTCAAACTTAAATATCGCAGCTACTTTTTTGATTATGTTAACTGCGCCGTTGCAGTCTGCATTTATTTTGATTCCAGTTGAGGTTCTAAATTGACCTCTAGTAATCCTAATTCCGCTAGATTTCCACCCTTCGGGTTTTGCACCAAATGTAGGTAGAACATCATTATCTAAAAACGATGTTTTTGAGGTATAACTCTCTTCAGTTTCCACAAAAACAATACCCGATTGTTCGCATAATTGGGCTATGCGTCCTTTGAGTTTAGCTGTTGGTATTTGAACAAACTTTTGATTGTTCTTTTTGCCCAGATCAGCACTGTCTTTTTGCCTCTGGTTCCATCCAAAAACAATCGTGCCAATTTTATTGTCTATGCAATGGTTGATGACAATTCTTGCAGCTTTATTAACAGCGTTTCGCATTTGACGGTTACGCTTTTCGGTAATCGCTGCAAGTCGGTTAGACCAAAAACCCTGGGGTTTTCCTTCTTTGATGTTGGCAACTGTTTTGTTATACCATTGGTTCAAAGATTTTAGATGTAATCCGTCGATTATGAAGGATGTTCCCACGTTGGAAACACAAGTTAACCAATTATCGATACCGTGGTCGATGCCAATTACTTTAGACTTGTCAATCTCAATAATCGACTTTTCAGTTTGATAAACAAACTCAGCATAAAATTGACGGTTTCTAGGGAGTATGCGAATTTCTTTCATGTCAGACCATTCCAGATTTGAAGGCATTGGTAAGAAAAATTCAGTTATCCCAAACCATGCTTTGACTTGATTACCTAGTGGAAACCTAATTAAATTATCTACTAATTTTAACCATTTTTTTGGGTACGTGACAGTAAATAAACCTCCGGGTTTTCTATAATTAGGTACTCTCGGTTTTTGGTTTAATTCCCCTTTTTTAGATTTTGCTAGTAATTGTTTAAATGATTTGAAAGCCTCACCAACACTTAAACAAGTTTGTTGCATTGCCGAAGCATAGCCAGCATGAAAATGTTTATTGTTTTTCATTTGAGCGGTTAAATCAAAACCGCTGACTATTTTCCCGGTTTTAAACCAAATTTGTCGGGCATAATAAACAGAACAATTATAAAGGCTATTCGATTCATGACATAGATACTCAATAATAGCTTTTGTTTCATTATCGCTATGAAGTAAAACCTGTTGACAACCAAACACTTGAATTACCTTCCGTGAATTATTGATTCATCTATATTTACTATGTTAGAGTATTGGTTGATATATGTCAATCCTTCAACCAATAAAAATGAGAAAAGATTCAATAGGATATAGACACAATGAGCATTCTGTTGGTTTAGCTACTCTTCATCTAGTTTGGATACCTAAACGGAGAAAGCCTGTATTAAAGGGTGATGTTAAACTAAGATTATCTGAAATTTTAGATTCTGTTGCTCATGATAAAGATTGGATTATTAAAGCCAAAGAAATAGCCTCAGACCACGTTCACTTGCTTATAGAGTATGACGAAAAAACACCTATCTGTGATGTTGTCAAAGCTTTTAAAGGCCGTAGTTCTAAGTTATTGAGAGAAGAGTTCCCCGAATTAAAAAAACTCCCGTCACTCTGGACTAGAAGCTATTTTTATGATACTTCGGGCAAAGTAAGCACTAGTAACGTGATGGCATATATAAACGATCCACACCATGAAAGACATTAATCTTGAAAGCAGATAAATCTGCTCGTGTCGTTTTTCCACCCCGCTCTAAAGAGACGGGTCCACCAAACTCCCGGATCTTTTTCGTGTCAAAATCATCTAAACTGAAATTTTTACTCCCGCGCTCCAGCTTGTTTTAATATTGTCCAAATACTGCGATAATTATTGAATTCTGCAATCATTAAAGCAGTATAACCACCCTGATTTTTTAAATCAACATCCGCTCCAGCTTGTATTAACATTACCACGGCTTGACTATAACCTTCCGCTACAGCCCACATTAAAGCAGTTGCGCCAGCCGAGTTTTGCAAATTCACATTTGCTCCTTGTGCTAATAATAATTGGCATATTTCGGGATAGTTTCCTGCTATGGCTTTGACTAAGGCTGTTTTACCATCATCTGCTAATTTATTAATATCTGCACCATTCTCAAGTAATAGTTTCACAGTTGAGAAATGCCCTTTGGATACTGCTAAGGTAAGAGCAACTTCTCCAAAGTTTTTCTTTTCCATATCTGCCCCCGCGCCCAGTAAAACGGCTACTATTTCACTATATCCCTGGAATGCTGCTATCAATAAAGGTGTATCTCCCAGATGGTTTCTAATTTGCACATCTGCCCCTCGTTGAAGTAATATTTTGACCACATCTACATATTCTTCCACAACCGCAAGATGTAAGGCTGTTTCACCTTCTTTATCTTGATGATTAATTTCCGCACCTGCGTCTAATAAAGCGGTGATAATAGCAGTATTTCCTGTTGCTGCGGCTGCTAATAGTGCTGTTCCATGATCAACATTTTTGATATTGACATCAGCCCCAGATGACAGCAATGCTTGTACTATTTCTAAATAACTTAAATCTGCCGCAATTATTAATCCTGTATCACCTTCTGAATCTTGGCTATTGACAATATTACTATTTTGTGATAGTGCTTTAACAACTGCTGGATGTTTGTGTTTTATTGCCAGTTTTAAGGCGGTATCATTATCTTTGTCGGTAATGCTGATATCAGCACCAGCCGCTAATAAAATTTGCACAATCTCCAGATAACCTTTCAGTGCTGCTATCATTAATGCGGTACTACCATCATCATTGGTAGCATTGACATTTGCCCCTTTAGAGACTAACAATTTAACAACATCTATTTGATTAGCACTAGCAGCCAGCATTAATGCTGTTAAACTATAGGTTTTTCTAGTTAAGTTAATGTTAGCATCGGCATCCAAGAGCGATCGCACAATTTCTGTATAACCCAAATTCGCCGCAAACATCAATGCTGTAGTCCCATTTTCATCGCTAACATCCACTTTAGCACCAGCAGACAGCAGTGCAAATACTCCTTGAATATCACCAGTTTTCACAGCCTTCAGCAACGAGGTATTTTTATTTTCTATCATTGGTTATGTCCTGTTTGGGTAGATGTGACTGATTCCAACTCCAGATTACACTTTGGTAAGATTGAAAAATTTCTACGTAAGAAAAATAAATGTATGCTAAGTTTTATGAAGATTTAATAACCGGAAGTAAAAAATATGGCTTTTGAACTGACTCCAACAATCAGATTCTGGTTGAACTTTGCTCACCCAGTTACTATGTGGGTATTATTAGCACTTTCCTTGTATGCTGCCTATTTAGGATTACAAGTACAGCGTACCAGAAATGCTCAGGGAGAAGAAAAGAAAGAACTAATTAAAGGGCGTTACACCATCAAACACCACCAAATTGGTTCTATTATGTTAGCACTAATGGTAGCCGGTTCCATTGGTGGCATGGCTGTTACCTACATTAATAATGGTAAGTTGTTTGTCGGACCGCATCTATTAGCAGGATTAAGTATGACGGGTTTAATTGCTTTTTCTGCATCCCTATCTCCTTTCATGCAAAAAGGCGCAAATTGGGCGCGGATAACTCATATATTCTTAAATTTTGCTATTTTGGGGCTTTTCATCTGGCAAGCCCTCTCTGGTGTCGAAATTATCCAAAGAATTCTCACGAAAGCGTAGATTGTCAGTTGTTAGTTGTCAGTTGTTTGTTCCCTGTTCCCTGTTCCCTGTTCCCTGTTCCCTATTTCTTCTGTTTCTTTTGAGGAAAAGGTATATCCAAGGATTGATAAAAGTCTTTTTGTACCTTGTGTGTGAGACGATGGGAAACCTGACGGACAATTTGATTAAGGATGCGATCGCCTGTAGACTGAATTAAAGAATAGGGTAATCGCTGAATAAATCTGGGAAACTGCAACTCAACAACCAAATCCAACTCCCATTCCACCCGTGTAACCCCATCTAAATCACCTATCAATTGTGTTGATGATTTGTAATCCACCTCATAACCAGGTGCTTGATAATCAGGTACAGGAATAGTCCGAATGTGGAATTGACGATTTTGGGGGTTTAGCAACTCCAAGCCAATCTTTGGTTCTACTTCGTAACCAAAAGCACCAAATTTACCCACCGCTAGAGCATAACTATTTTCCCCTAGCGGGAGTACCTTCATCGGTTCTGCACAACGGCCAAACCAGGAAGCATGAGTATTAAAATACTCCTCAACCTGCTCCACAGGTGCATACATTTCCATACTATCTTGATAATTGCCATAAAATTTAGTTGGAGTTGGATGATCTTTTTTAAAACCAGTATCATCTGCTACTTTCCAAGATTGATATTCACTATTGTTTGTCACCATAAATTTATTTTTTGTATATTTTGAAGTTTGTCTATATTCATCATTCCCAATTGAGGGAAGTTTTTTCCCATTAAAATCCAATTTTTACGAAAATATCAACAATTTGCCATTAACTTCACATAAAAAACATGAACTGATTATATAAATCCTGCTAATAGCCTTCACCCCTTGTCTAAAGCCCAGACGTGGCTTCCTGAGTCAGCCACATCTTTAAGGGTTTTCGGCATTTTCGTTATAAAATAAATCAACAAGGCAGATTTATATGTATTTACTTAGCACTCCTAATTGACTAACTAGAAAATATCTAGCTTTTTATGACTTTCTTGATAATCGTCATCCAATAGTTGATATTGTAACTAAATAAGCCAATAGGTGATCATAGCAATATTACTGAAGTTTTTAATTTTTCCGAAAGCAAAGTGTAAATTTTTGTAATTAGTCAAGAGAAGAAATTGAGAGGAGTTGAATTCTGAAAAGCTTTGAACTTAAAGGTGTAGAAAAACTCATCGCTCCCATAGCCTCACTTTTGGGCTTTGTGTACCTATTTCAGTGGTATATTTTTGGAGATATACAATTATCCCGCGAACCCGTATTTACCAGAAAACAGCCTCCCCTAGTCATGAAAGGTGGAGATCCTTATATTCGGGCATTAATGCGAACCATATCTGCCAGCGAAGCTAGTGGTAATCGTCCCTATTCTCTCTTGTATGGTGGTGAACAAATTAATGATCTCAGCCATCATCCTCAAAAATGTGTCACCATCATCACAGGACCGAATACAGGTAATTGTTCCACAGCCGCAGGTAGATATCAGATTATTAATACTACGTGGGATCAAATTGCCCCTCGTTATCACCCAAAACCCGCAAAGATGATGCTTTGGACTAATTATAGCTTTGAAGCAGAGTATCAAGATGTAGTAGTTTACCGTTGGTTGAATGATGCAAAAGTTTGGGGTGTAAATATTCCTAAGCTATTACAGCAACAAAAATTAAATGACGTTTTGCGGAAACTTTCTCCCACATGGACAAGTTTGGGGTACGGGATAGAAAATAATTCTGTTAGTAGTTCCTTACCCAAAATTTATCAGCAAATCTTAACAGAAGAATTAAAGCAAAATCCCGAAATCAAAAGGACAAAATCGGAAAATTAGATCAATCTACAAGAATTTTATTCTTCGCTGTTGCTGATACAGGCATAAATACCTTTGATTGAATAGGTTTTAGCACTTGCAACCCATTTAAATTTTGCAAACAATCTAAAGCTGCTTCCCGAATCATTACTTCTTTTTCCTGACTCAGTAGCAGTTGTAAACATTCCCTAATATCTTGTTGTATTACCGTATCAACTCGCTGACGGATAATCAGTTTATTGAGTTGACGTATGGAAAGCAACCGTTTTAAAGGATCTTTTTCCGTGAAATTGTTTAACAATTGATCAAGATAATCTTCCTCTTGATTTCCTTGAACACTGAATATTTGCCACACCAACAAAATTAAAGTTAATAGCGTTCCTATCCCTTGAACAATAGCACCAGCAGCTAACCAATGACTAGGAGCATCAACCCAAATTGCCGAAGCCATATAAGTTATCACAGTCGCAATCCCACCACTAGCAACAGAATAAGCTAACCGACTGTTAGTGCTACTCATTAACTTACGTATTTCTAGCCAGCGCAATTGCCAATTCCATTTTTGCACTGAGTAAGTAAATACCATGCTCCCAATGCCAACAATAACAGCTAATAGTAATTGCCAACTCCACAGCAGCATAGCCACAATAATTGTTAACAATCCCAGCAAAACACCAGGTTCATAAAAATGTTTAAAAATCTGCTGTTTTTGGCTTGCTGTCTTAATTTCTGAAATTTGATTGATGAATTGTTTCCAAGACGACGAAGCCTGTGCCACAGTATTTACCCACTTAATTACAAAATTATAAATGTATTGTTTTTACTAATTTTGAGGATGAAATCAGGAGAATTTCACCCTTAAATATAATGCTATTTATCCTGTAATCGAATATCAATTACAGACGCATTGAAGTTATAGTTAAAACCTTCCAATTCAAAAGGCATTCCAATTTTCACTTTGCTATTACCAAGAACAGGCCCATCTTTAGTGACTGTAGCTTGTCCTTCTAAAGTCAAGAGAAAATCTGTACTAAAGTTAATTTTTCTAGGATCTGGTAATTCTTTCACAGAACCATCTGGTTGACCAATTGTCAGTGTTCTCTCTAACTGCTCAACCGATTTAATCCCAATTTGACCATAGGGTTGATTACGGATAATCACATTAGTTTTACCACCTTTTGTGAATCCTTCTTTAACTAACTGTTGAGGATTACGAACATTGAGTCCACGTACCAACAAATCTACCTCAATGGGTACTGTTTTCGCACCCACTTGAGCCACAGAACCAGAAGTACCAGGGAAAATAAAGATACCCACTATCACTAGCAAAATTACTAATGCAGCCCCTAAATCTAATAGGTTAATTTTACCGAACAAGCGACCTTTAGAATCTAAAATAGCCATAATCAGGTTTGGATAAGTTGCAGTTAAGTTTTCAGCTAAGTAATTGATTGTACCGTCAAGTTTTTTCAAATGATCCACAATCTTGATCACTGAATCAGAATTGACAGAAACTAGACATTATGGTTATGCGACAGTTTATCATGATTGCAGGAGATTCAGTGTCATAGTAGCAGTAAGTTATTTGAATTGACTATTTGCCCTATCTGGAGTTGAAAATGCAACTTAGTAAACTGAAAATTCGTCCTCTAATTTTAAGTTCTCACACCAATCTCATATAACTCGATTATGATTAACTCGCAAGGAATTTGGACAAATTATCGTTTGTGGCAGCGGCGCTGTTTGTATCCGTTTATTTCTGTAAGCGTTGCTTTAACTGTGTGCCTGAGTACACAATTATCAAGTAAAGCTATAGGTTTTAGCGATCTGATCCGTATAGTCCCACAAGTAACCCAGATATTTAATCTATCTAATATATCCGATCGCCAGGAAGTTGATCTTGGGCAGCAAATAAATCAAGGAATACAGCAAGAAGTCAGAATTTCTCGTAATTCACAACTAAACAGCTATGTTGAACAAATCGGTAGACGTTTAGCAGCTAATAGCACTCGTCCAAATATTCCCTATACTTTTCAAGTAGTCGAAGATCCTGCTGTTAATGCCTTTGCAACTGCCGGTGGTTTTATTTATGTGAATACAGGTTTGTTAAAAACAGCAGACAATGAAGCCGAATTTGCCAGTGTATTAGCTCATGAAATGGGACATATCGAAGGCAAACATTTAATTAAACAAATGCGACAACAAGCTATAGCCAGTGGTGTAGCTACCGTATCCGGTTTAGATAAAAGCAAGGCAGTAGGAATTGGCGTGCAACTCGCCCTTAATCTTCCCCGCAGTCGCCAAGACGAATTTGATGCTGATAAAAGAGGATTAGCAAACATAACCCGCACTGGTTATGCTCAGTCAGCAATGGTTTCTTTTATGAAAAAGCTACAAAGAAGTAGCTCCGTACCTGCATTTTTAAGTACACATCCAGGGGCGAGCGATCGCGTAATCTCCCTGCAAAATCAGATTAAAAATCAACCAAGTAGTCAAAATCATGGTTTAGATAATCCGGTATATCAAAGCAAAATGAGAGCATTTTTGCCATAATTATGCTCGTTTTCTATGACGGCGGCTACCTGCGAACTCTTGTGGCTGAACAATTGTCATCACCTCTTCCCAAGCCACAGTCCGCACAGCCCTACTGAACACATTGGCCTGATAAACCAACTTATTCGTAATATCCAGCCCCGTCAACCAACCACTACGGGGATGATAAGCGCCAGTATCAATATCTAACCAGCCCTGGCCCTGTGCCAAATTACCGGGAGCCACACCAGGTAAAGTAAAAGTTATAGTATGACCAACTATAATCAACTTATCTGCAAAATATGGTTTCTCTATCCGATGAAACTCATCCCTAATCCAGCATAATTCTTCCGCCGTCTGTTCTTGGACACTCTTTTCTGGATCAACACCTGCATGAGTTAACCAAAAATCTCCCAAATCTAAATATGTGGGCAAACTCTCAAACCAATCCAGATGTTGTTTAGGAATTGTTGCAGATTGGTAACTAGCAATAGTAGCCTGTCCTCCACTGTATAACCACGTTTGCATATTTGTGGACGAAGTATTCTTACCAGTCATGATATTTAATAACATCTGCTCATGATTACCTAGCAAACAATGGTAATCATTTTCTTTAACAAACTCAACTACTTGGGCGCTTTTTGGACCACGATCAATTAAGTCTCCCAAAAAATATACTTGATCCTCTGATGTAGGCGCTATTTTTGCCAACAGCAACATCAAACATTCATAGTGTCCATGCACATCACCAATAACAACCCTGCGTTGACTAATTTCGCTCATTTGCTTCTAGCTTAAATGAATTAGCTGAATATTTCGACTAAACTTTGATTGGTCTAATTTTCGTTTAAAAGGTCAAGAAAACTTGACTAAGTTATGATTTCTTTAATAATTATGTAGACATTTGGTTAACTTGCCAAGTTCCCATATAAATAATTACCAATACTCAAGACTCATATTATACATGAATTTTCATGTTTAAGTAGGCTTGTCCTCGGTAGCAAAATATAACAAGCATTAGTATTTATTTTCATCTTGCAATAACCATAAACCACTATAAGTCATTCCCGAATCATCTGGTTGCACCAACAAAAAATGCAGTCCCCGACTTAGTTGTTTTCGCTCTTGATATAAGTTTCCAGCAGCAGTAACTTCCTCATCTGTAAAAGTCGCCAAAACCCACCTATCTACCAAACCAGCTTCTAATACCAACCCATCAGGCGCACCAGCGATATAGTTTAATGATACAGGATTATTTTCCTTTAACCACTGCGCCAACCGCATAGATTTTCGTCCACCGTAAATCACTACACCAGGGATAGGTACTGTTGAAGCTAAACCCAGATTAATTGGTTTGAGAAAATCTGGTATTTGCAAAAAAGGAATTGGTCGTTCTGTAAACTCATCCACAATATCACCAGATGGAATCGTCGCAAACCGCCATTCTTCCCCCCAGAGATTTTCCGGTAATGGTAATGGAGGTAGTTTATCTACAATTACAGGATATTGTTTCGCTGTTAACCACTGTTTTAACGCTAAAGTTCTCCGAGTAGCTTCAACATAAATACCTAGATTATTTCCCGCAGTTGTGATTAAACTTAAAGACTGAGGACGAAATACTTGAATTACATCTGGTAACTTTTCCTGACCAGCTAATTGTAATTGTTGGGCGACCCAAGTAGAATTAGCCTGGGATTGGGGACAACTGGCTGTAAATTCAAAACTGCGAGTTGCATCACAAACTAATAGTTCCCATAACGTCTGCCCTTCAGCATTTTGTAGCGGACTACGATAAAAATCAGCCTGCCAAATCAGACTCATTCCCTACTCCATAAAAATTAAATAACTCAAAACCGAATTTAGCAAGTTTACTTTTTAACTAAATTCCTGGCAAATTCTATCGCTGCTTCTACTGTAGAAATTTTCCCCTCAGCTTGAGCAACACCAACCTCCATTAATAATTCACCTATCAATGGTGAAGCGGGAATGTTTAACGCCATCATCATGTCTTTACCATTGAGTAAAGGAATAGGATGAGCAACTGCATCGTTTTTGTCAAGATAACGCTTGATTAAAGGTTCATAAGTAACAAACATACTTTCTTCAAACATTCCCTTAGCTACAATATCATTTGCTAAAGCTAATACCAAGACAGCCGGAAATAAACTTCCCATTTCCCGAAACAAAAAATACTGTTTTCGCAAAGGCATCTTTACCGCTTTTATTTCCGAAAATAGTCTTAATCCCGTTGTCACAGCCCGAATTTCTGCCCGACTATAGGTAAGTTCCTGTAATTCGATTTCGGCAATTTCTGGCTTTGAGTCAACCAGACAAGCAAGTTTAGCAGTAGCTAACCAAGAAGTTTTCACAGTCTCCCGTACATAATTTGCTAATTCTTCTCCTAGTTGTTGCCAATTTTCACTAATTAAAGTATAAGCTTGATCAACAGCAGTTAACTTAATAAAACTTTCCTCAGTCGCGTTTTTAAAGAAACTAGTCAAAACACCATCTTTCCAAGCAGCATTTAGCCAAAATGTCCCTTGAGAATTTGCCAACAAATAACCAATTTCTACCCGTACTCGTTCCGCTGCCACTTGATTAATACTTTTTGCTAAACTGCGAATTGTCTCTTGAGTAGCTGGTTCAATAGTAAAACCAAGTTGGGCAGCTTGACGATAAGCCCGCATTAACCGCAAAGGATCATTTTGCAGATTTACAGGTGATATCATCCGTAATAGACCAGATTCTATATCTTTATAGCCTTCCAGCGGATCAATAATTTCTTGAGTATGGGGATTATAAGCGATCGCATTAATAGTAAAATCCCTTCTATGCAAATCCGTAATTAAACTTTCTCCCTCCTGTTGAGCAAAATCAGCCGTAGCTTCAGGAAACACCACACGAGCAATTTGTCTTTCGGCATCAAGTAACACAAAACCAGCTTGATAACGTTGAGCAATCTTTCTCGCTACCTTCACCGCATCCGCTGGGATAATAAAATCTAAATCCACATATTCCCGAATCCTACCCAAAATCGCATCACGCACCGCACCACCCACCATATAAACAGGTTGTGGCAAATATTCCAGACTAAAAGGCCAATTTTTAGCAGCGAGACGAGAAACAACTAATTCATCCATGATCATAAAAATCAACCTAGTAACCAATGCCGATTATTTTGCATTAAGCTACATTAACTATAAAGCTTCCCAAAGTTGGTTCTATTATGTGTATTTGCGTGAATTGCCACTATGTAGACCGCTGCGTCACCTACAACGCCGTAGAAACCCAGCACCAACAGCCTCACCTGACAGAAACACCAGATTTTGACCCCAACGAACCTGCCATCAACGTCAATATTCGCACACAAGGCGAAATCATTGAAATGGAATGGGATGTTGTCGGTTGTCTCAGCTTCAAATCAGAAATAGGTAAATGGTCCAAATTACGTCCAGGTGAATTAGTCCCGACATAACTGAGAGTAGTTTCTGAAATGTTGCTGAATATTCACACTCGAAATCAGCAACACCGATTCTTATTCATTTTTTCCCCTCCAATCCTTAATTTTGCTGTATTATTTATCAGAAAAATATATTTGCATTTACTTTGACAAACATAATTAAACACCTCTCATCGAATAAATATGCTTTAGCATTGCATACCACCACACCAGAACTCGGTTTAGCAATTAGCAACTTTACAGATTATCCCCAATCTCAAGTTTGGAACTTAGGACGTGACTTATCCAGTCATATCCATAAATACCTAATTGAAGTGATTAAACCACGAACCTGGGCAGACCTAGAATTTATCGCCGTAGCCCAAGGTCCTGGTGGTTTTACAGGAACTCGCATTGGAGTTGTCACTGCGCGCACACTAGCACAACAGCTAAACATTCCAGTATTTACAGTTTCCACCCTAGCCGCATTAGCTTGGCAAGCCCATAAAGCCCAAAAAAATTGCCAACAGCCAATAATTGCCGTAGAAATGCCAGCACAGAGGGGACAAGTTTTTGGTGCTGTTTATCAACCCAACCCTGATAATTCTGGCATTACTGCTCTATTACCAGATACAGTATTCACCCCAACCGCATGGCAAGAAACCCTAGCAGTCCAATCTTCTGAGCATACAAGTTATCAATTAATTTCCGCCACATCCCAGTTAGCAGCCACCGTTAACAGTATTTTGGAATTAGCATATTTAGATTGGCAGCACGGAAAAAATCCCCATTGGTCTGAGGCTCTTCCTTATTATGGACAACATCCTGTAGATATTTGATGATTATCGAAATCCTCCTAATCCTTACCAAATAAAGCTTATAGCTCAAAATAAGCATTAAATTTCCCCTCCCCAAAAAATATTTTCCCAACCCCCTTGACAAGAAAAGAAAGGATTGCTATATTAGATAAGTGCCGAAGAGAGAAACAACTCACGGTAACTGAACCGAGAAAAAATAATACTTTGAAAGAATAGATTAAACC
>NZ_JAQMTJ010000156.1:0-17948 GCF_028330815.1 Dolichospermum lemmermannii CS-548 | reverse complement strand
GCTGAATAAACCGAAAACCTAGATAGATTAAGAGTTTCCCGGTTAAAAAAGTGAATTAGGTGCAAGGAATAAGGATTGAAACCATTAAAAACCTATCACTTTCTGAAATTTGAGACTATTCTTCTCTCCTTCTAATTCTTCTTCCTGACTCGGTGACTCCTAGCCCTCACGAAAAGACTTTTTCAGCAAGCCCTAAATATTATCCTGATGGAACACATAAGTCACTGTATTAGGGATTTCCCCCGTGATTGTAAGTACCTTAGTTTAGTAGTACATTCATGTAGGTTAATACTTTACAAAAAAGGTTATTTAGAAATTTTTTTTATACAACCTTTAACTTTTATTTACTTACAACAATGTGACAAATAAAATACTGGTTATACAATACCCACAAAATTAGATAAGCAATCTATGATCATCAATTCTACTCAAGGAGGTAAGATACAAATGACACCATCAAGATATTCTCGGCTAATTAATTTTCTCCAAGAAGATTTGGCAATTTCCGCCGCTTCCCTAGCTGTAGCATTACGTAACCGTGATCAAGATCCTGGTTCTTTAACCATGACTCTTTGGCAATATGGCTTAATTACTCTAGAACAGTTAGAACAAATTTATGATTGGTTAGAGACTGCGTAACAGTTGACAATTGACAATTGACAATTATCAATTATCAATTATCAATTACCAACCTAATAACTATGAGGCAAAAACTTTTGCTGCTGCTGCTATACCAGCGCCGGGGGTGAAGTTTTCATGACCAACTTGTGGGAGGACAACTTCTAGGGAAGCGATACAGCTAAGAATATCTCTATCGCACACAAAACCCAGATGACCTATGCGGAAAATTTTATTACTCAGATGGTCTTGTCCACCTGCTAAAGCAATATCAAACCGTTTTTTCATCAAAGAGCGAATTTTATCTGTTTCGATGCCTGGTGTGGCTACAGCGGTAATGGCAGGACTGGCACATTCATCAGCAGCAAACAAAGATAAATTCAACGCCTTCATAGCCGCACGAGTAGCATTTTTTTGGCGTTCATGACGGGTAAAAATGGATTCTAATCCTTCCTTTTTCATCATTCCCAAGGTGGTATGTAGTGCCACCATTAAGTTGACGGGAGGAGTAAAGGGAGTGGTATTTTTAGCAGTGGCTTTCCGATATTTACCTAAATCTAAATAATACTTAGGCAATTTTGCGGTTTTATAAGCCTCCCAAGCTTTAGGACTGACAGAGACAAATCCTAAACCGGGGGGAATCATGTAACCTTTTTGTGAACCAGAAGCGACTACATCCAAACCCCAAGCGTCTACAGGGACATTGTAAGCCCCTAAACTGGTGACAGCATCCACAATAATTAAAGCCTCTCCATGTTCTTTAACGTGGCGGTTAATAGCTTCTAGGTCATTAATGACACCTGTTGAGGTTTCGCTGTGGGTGATAATGACAGCTTTGATTTCTTTGTTGGTATCAGCTTGGAGTTTAGTTGCAAATTGGGCTGGGTCTAAGGGTTGTCCCCATTCTGCGGTAACTGTTTCCACATTTAAGCCAAAAGCTTGACCAACTTCTACCCAACGTTCCCCGAATTTACCATTAGAGCCGACTAAAATGCGATCGCCTGGAGAAAGAAAATTAATCATTCCCGCTTCTACCGCACCCGTACCGCTGACGTTTAACATCAATACATCACTGGCGGTTTGATGTAGCCATTTGAGGTTTTCTGTCACCTCTGCCATCATGCTACTAAATTCACCGCTGCGGTGACCAATGGGGTGTTTAGCTAATGCTAGTAAAGCAGCTTCTGGAACTGGGGTAGGACCAGGAATCATCAGCATCAATTTATCGTCCATGTTTGTGTCCTAGTTGAAAATTTCAATACAATCCAAATTAACCGCTACAGGGGATAAAAACACAAAAAAAACCTACTAAAATTTTTCGTAGGAATGCCAGTTAAAAACTGTTAATTAACCCCGCTGTTGCAGGGCTGGGTTTTTGTTCAGGTGGAAATAGACATTCATCAGGAGCAATCCACTTTATCACCAAAATGATTAATAGACCAACGGTGATCAATGCTGAGAGAAGAAGATTGAAAACTTTCTTCTAGTCGCTTTTGTTGGGATGCAGCTTTTCGCATGGTAATAATCAGTTGATTAACTTGATTGCGGAGGTCTTGGTTTTGACCCAGAGAAGTCATGGTTTGTCTTTCTAAAAGTTGAAGTATAAGTTCGTAATGGATAGGAGAAGGTAAAGGAATTGGCTCCATGTAATTTATTGTGAAGTTGTAACTTAGGGATGTTTAATTTTTAATTTAGTTAAACTTTAGTTAACTCCAAATTAATTGTTACACAAGAAATAAATAATTGCAGTTATTCAGTCACAGGCTAGAGGAAAAATGAGGATGTAAACCCTTGTTTTATATGGCATTTAAGACTGTGATTAAGCAAAGAGATTGGCTATTGCTAATTGAGGATCTGGTTGTTTTACCAAGGATTCACCAATCAGTACAGCGGATGCACCTGCTTTTTTAACTACACTTAAATCCTCTGGGTGATGCAATCCTGATTCGCTGACCACAAGAATGTTTTTTGCTTGTAATTGTCCACCTCTATCTGTGAGTAATTGACAAGTTGTTTGTAAATCAACAGAAAAATCCTCCAAGTTGCGATTATTAATCCCGACTAAAGAAACATCATCTAAGGCTAACACCCGATCTAATTCTGCTAAATTATGCACTTCTATTAAAGCTGCCATTTTCAAGTTATTAGCAATTTTGATAAAGTATTGCAAATCTTGATCATTAAGAATTGCTGCTATTAATAAAACTGCATCTGCTCCATGAATTCGCGCCCAATACATTTGGTAAGGATAGATAATAAAATCCTTGCACAGTAAAGGTAAATCTACCGCTGAACGGACTAAGGATAGATTTTCAAAACTACCTTGGAAAAATTTAACATCTGTCAGCACAGAAAGACAACTAGCTCCACCTTTTTGATAAGATTGAGCGATCGCTACTGGGTCAAAATCCTCCCTAAATACCCCTTTACTGGGAGAAGCTTTTTTGACTTCAGCAATCAAAGCCGGATTAGTTTTACCTTGACGCAAAGCATTAACAAAATCACGAGTTGGTGGTGCTGATAGGGCTTGTGTTTGCAATTCCCGCAAAGGTAGCCTTTCTCGCATTTTCTCAACTTCTGTTTCTTTCTGCCAGACAATTTCCTCTAGAATATTATTTGGTGCAGCCCCTTCTATAGCGGATTGATACTGAAGTATAGAAATATTAATAACTGGGCTAGGTGAACGACGACGGATTTGCATATTTGTCAGTTGTCAGTTGTTAGTTGTTAGTTGTCAGTAGGGGCGAAGCATTTGGAAGATAAATTATCGGTCATTGCCAAAAATAGTTCTCCAAATGCTTCGCCCGTACAGTTGTCAATTGTTAGTTGTCAGTTGTCAGTAGGGGCGAAGCATTTGGAAGGTAAATTATCGCTCATTGCCAAAAATAGTTCTCCAAATGCTTCGCCCGTACAGTTGTCAATTGTCAATTGTCAGTTGTCAATTGTTAGTTGTCAGAACAATGTTCCAAATCTCATCAGCTAGTTTCTTAAGCTAATTGGTAAACTTGCAAATTCTCGAAGTTAGATTTTCGCCATTTATTCAACTGACCACTGACCACTGACCACTGACTAACTTACTAATGCCCGTTTGTAAGCTTCATCTAAAACTTCTGAAAGTGTTGGATGAGCGTGAACCAGGTAAGCAAGAGTTTGGATGGATTGACGATTAGCAATAGCGGCTGCGGCTTCGTGAATTAAATCCGAGGCGTGGGGACCAAAGATATGTACACCTAAGACATCGCCAGTATCTTTGCGATAAATTACCTTCGTCATTCCATCAGTATCATTTTCCGCCAAAGCCTTGGAATTACCTTTAAAGTAACTCTTACTGGTGGCGACTTCAAAACCTTGAGTTAATCCTAAAGCATGGGCGGCGGTTTCTGTTAAGCCCACATAACTAACTTCTGGATGGGTAAAAGCAGCCGCAGGAATGCTGCGATAGTCAACTGTTTTCTGACGACCCAAGATATTTTCTACAGCAATGATCCCTTGGGCAGATGCAGCATGAGCTAACATCATTTTGCCGGTAGCATCACCAATAGCCCAGAGATGGGGGATAACTTCCCCGTTGGCCAATACCGCCATATTATCATTGACAGGAATAAAATTGCGGCGGTCAAGTTCAACGCCAACGGATTCTAGACCAAGATTTTGGGTAGCGGGAACCCGACCGGTAGCGACTAAACAAGCGTCAACTTCGAGAACTTCTAAATCTTCTTTAGTTTCAAAGTCAGCCAACTCAATGACTACTGGTGAACCAGGAATGACTTTTTTGGCGTAAATACCGACTTTGGTTTCAATATCGCGGGGGTTAATTAAAACCCGTTCTGCCAGTTTAGCAATATCCCGATCAAATCCTGGCATTAACTCACTGAGGGCTTCAATTAAGGTAATTTCACAACCTAAAGCCGAGTAAACATCAGAAAATTCTAAGCCGATATAACCGCTACCAATAATCGCCACCCACTTGGGTAGAGTTTCTAATTTAACGCCTTGGTCACTGGTAAATACAGTTTTGCCGTCTACTTCAATTCCAGGGGGAACGAAGGGGACAGAACCAGGGGAAAGGATGATATTTTGGGCGGTGATGGTTTTCTCACCTTTATCTGTGACGATGGTAACTTTTTGTGTCCCAGATACCTTGCCCCAACCTCGGATAATCTCAACTCCCAAGCGTTTGAGACTGTTGGTTAAGTCCCCTTGAATTTTGGAGACGAGATTGTTAGCATGATCAGCGATCGCTTGCCGTTCAAACTCGACATTGCCAATCTGTATTCCCAAAGACTTGAGATGATGGGCATTACGTAATTCCCTCACCTTTCCTGAAGCCGCGAGTAATGCCTTAGAAGGAATACAACCCCTGTTTACACAAGTTCCTCCCATATCTCCAGCTTCAATAATTGCTGTTTTCTGACCGCAACTGATAGCGTGTAAAGCAGCACCATGACCACCCACACCAGCGCCGATAATCACTAAATCGTAATCAAATCCAGGACTCACTTTTATTTCCCCGTTATCTTCGCCTATTATCAACTTAACTTTTTTATGTAACTTTCTCAAATTAACAAAAAATAACGGAGAAGCTCTTGTGTCTCCCCGTTATTTTCTGTTAATGTGTGATTGGGCTTGAGATTAGTTGACCGCTGTTCTCAATTCTTTTAGCGCTTGACCAATTGCCACAAAATCTTGGCTTTGTGAAAGCGCTTGCAAAGTCACCGGACTACTTTGTTGAATAATCTGGTTGTAAGTATTAATAGCATTATTCAACTGGTTAATATCTACATCCGCATTTCCTTGATTGGGTACAATCCTACTGAGGATTACTCTTAAGTTATTTCCTAAGTCTGTATTAACACCTGCATTAGTTAGGAAATTTGTCAAGTTATCAGATGCGGTCTGTCCAATTGATCCGCCTTGCAAGAGGGCTACTAAAACTCCAGAATTGTTGCTATTTAATAGGTTAAAAGCAGCCTCATTTAGTTTTCTCTGAACGCTTCTTATGCCAATCCTCATTGTCTTTCCGGCTCGTGTGCGGATGATGCGAATAGAAGATGCTCTAGGTATAAGAGTTTCTCCAGAACCTGAAGGATTCTGATCATTTCCTTCATTATTATTGCCACCATTGTCGGCATTGTTAGCTGTCTCTTCACCAGCACCACTCTGACCACCAGCGTTCCCGCCACTAGCACTGGTATTCTCGTCGGGATTACCATTGTTGGCTGTCTCTTGATCAGCGCCACTCTGACCGCCAGCGTTGCCGACACTAGGACTGGTATTATCATCGGGATTACCATTATTAGCTGTCCCGTTGCCAGCGCCACTCTGACCGCCAGCGTTGCCGACACTGGGATTAGAATTAGTATTACCATTAGAGCCAGTAGTTCCACCGCCACTCTGACCACCAGCAGTTCCGACACTGGGATCGGGGTTGGAAATAGTATTACCACTGGTGCTAGTGTTGCCACCGCCACTCATGCCACCAGCAGTCCCCACACTAGGACTCGTATTAACTGGTCCAGGAGCGCCACTCATACTCCCGGCTGTACCCAGACTGGGCGAAGTTTGGGCTGAGCTAGAGGTCTGCCAATTGAGCGCCAATAGGGGAGTGAGACTGAGGGCAAGAATAAAAGTTCTGATTTTTAACATGGTGATTTTCTCAAAATTGAAGTGTTTATTTAGGTAAGAAATTGAATCCATAGCCTACACTTAGAACAAAGACTGTGCCGCCTTGGCTAGTATCAGTAAGATCCGCGCCGACGGCATTAATGGTCAAGGGAATAGTAGATATAGGTACGAAAGAAGCCCCAACATTTAAACCAACTCCACTCCAGCCCATACCCACACCTATTTGGGGATGAACTTGTACCCCAACTCCAGCAAATACACCTGTACTTGCATCACCTGTGCGGAAATCACCACCACCGGCTCCTACGGAAAAGGAGATGGGCATTTTATTAACAGTATCCTTAGGCTTTAATAGGGAGTAACTTGTGACCACACCATAGACACCGGAAGGTCTCACTGTTTCTCCACCACCAACGTGCGATGCAAAAGTTCTCCAGCCAGCAGCCGCGGCTATTTGAGTGTTGTTTTTAGCATAGATAATGCGGTTGGCTTTGAGGTCAAAAGTTCCATTTGCACCAAAACTCTTGATACTGCCAATGTTATAGCCAAGTTCTAGACCGATTAGTTTCCGGGCATCTCCTAACCCAAAACCCATACTAATACTCCCGTCTGGTTGAGTTCTAGCTTTACCGGTGGTTGCTGCGGATGCCCCTATAAAAACGTCACCCCAGGTAGCTCCAAAGGCGCTTGGCGTAGCAAAGGTAAGTGAAGGAGAGTAAGTACGTTTGGGTGGAATTACTTTGACAAGGGGATCAACTAATAAATCTTGGCGTAATTTATCAGCATCAATTTGACTGTTATTGACAGGGACTGGAGTCTCTGTTTGAGCAATGATCCCTGCTTCTTTTTGCTCAAACAGAGATTTAACCTTCTGCCTTGATTCTACGTTTTTCGCTAACACCTCTTGCAGATCCGGTAAGTTAGTTTTTAAGGCGGCTTGATTAGTTATTAATTCCTTACTGCTATGGGTTTTAGACGCTATCTCATCTGTTGCATAAGCAGGGGTAACTGAAAGAGTGGTGGTAGCCCATATATAGCCTAACAAAGTTGTACCTATGAACTTTAGCCAATTTAGGCGTAATAACATACATAAAAGTTTTACTTTTCTCAAAATTTACTCCTCACAACGGTTATATGCACCCGAATGTATATTAGAGTAATTCCCAAAAAAGAGTCATGTACAGGATGAATTGTGCTATTTTTGTGAATTTGTCGTGAATTTATCAGGAGAATTATGAACTTATAAGGAGAATGCCAAAAACCCTTCCAGGTTAATTGAATTGACAACTCCTTACAGCAGTTCTTTCTTTAATTTATAATTGCTTAATTTTTAATTTGGATATTCATAAAACACCATTTGGGGAACTAATAAATCATTGGTTAATTTCCCAATTCCTAAAAAATTGGTTTGGGTTTCATAAACTCGCACAAAGTCGGGAATATCAAGATTGAGGGAAATTTTTTGACCTTGACACCATCTTTTGGCTGATTCTGCTGGTAAATTTAGGGATTTTAGGTGATGTAATGGTGCGTCTGGGGATATGGGTTGAAATGTGCCGTTTTCGATTTCGGTGGCTAAATCTGTGAAGCTGAGACTGGTTTGAAGCTGAAAACTGCTGCTTTCTGTGCGAATTAGGGCAGATAGAGTGCCACCTGTGTTTAATATTGTACCTAAATCACGAGCGATCGCACGAATATATGTTCCCGAACCACAGGATATGGCTAGATCTAATTCTGGAAAATCTCCATCTCGCCAATCTAACACCTGAATTTGGGAAATTTCGACTGTTCGCAGGGGAACTTCAACTTTTTCCCCTTTCCGCGCTAAATCATATAAGCGTCGGCCATCAACTTGAATGGCGCTGTAGCTGGGGGGGGTTTGCTCAATTTTACCGATAAACTGGGAAAGGACGGTTTTGATATTCTCCAAATCCAATCCTGGACAGGGTACAGAGGTAATAATTTCCCCTTCTAAATCATCTGTAGTAGTTTGTATCCCCAGCCGAACAGTGGCTTGATAAGCCTTTTCTCCTGGTAAATATTGTAATAATCTGGTGGCTTTACCCAAGGCTATTGGTAATACTCCGGTAGCTTTGGGGTCTAAAGTTCCTGCGTGTCCGACTCGTTTCATGTTCAGTAATTTTCGGACTTTGGCTACGCAGTCATGAGAAGTCCAGTCAAATGGTTTGTTTAAATTGAGAAAGCCTTGCACAATTTTAGATTTTAGAGTTGAGATCTTTGTATTTTCACACAAATAGGAAATAGGAGATCCCAGACTTCTTGAAGAAGTCGGGGATTTAAATCAAATGCAATAGGGAAATACCGATACCCAGCAGCCAAAATCCAAAATGGACGATGGTATGAGAAAGTCTTTTTTTAACGGGGTTGGTTTCTGGGAAATGCTCACCTAAAGTTGGTGCTATTTTGAGATAATCAAGAGACTGGACAAGATTTAAACCGAGAGACTGACTAGAAATACTTTCAGCATAGGCGGCGTTAAGATAGGAAAGATATTCTAGTTTTTCGGCTATATAGGTTTGGAAGAAAGGTAAACTCAAAGCATTGATATAATCATGAGCTTGAGAAGCATCACCGATCATATCTGTTGGTAATGCCATTTGTGTACTGTCAGGATTGCTATTCCCAATGGTGGAAAAATGCGTACCACCAAGTAGCATGACTAAATATTTCTGGGGATGAGTAATCCAAGAAAAAGGGACAATTTGCTCATATAAGGCTGGGGCAACCGTATCTTCACTGCTACCAATGATCATGATTGGGGTGTGAATTTGGCTTAAACCGGCTTGTCCAAAAATAGAACTGGTGATGGGATTAACAGCGATCGCTGCTCTGATTCTGGTATCTTGTAAGTTGTACTCTTGTCCTGACTGGTTGGGCAATTCTAAAGCTTGACATTGCAACAGTAAAGACATATTCCAAGTATTTCGCAATTTGTCGTGATCACAGTCTGCTTGTAGTTGTTGAAAGTTAATTTTTGCCCCTGCTAAAGCTAAGGCAGTATAACCTCCTAATGACTGTCCAAATATGCCTACTTGTTGTAAGTTAAATCGGTGCTGAAATTGTGAATCTGACTCTAATTGATCTAAAATATATTTGATATCTAAAGGTCTATCTTTAAATTCATTGGGGTGCGTGACTTGATTGCTATTACCCTTAATTAAAGATTGTAATTGTTGAGTATTACTACCAGGATGATTGGGAATAACTACAGCAAAACCATTTGTAACTAAATGATTTGCTAAATAACGAAAATTACTACTATCCAAACCTAAGCCATGGGAAATAACAACTACAGGGGCAGGATTTTGGGTATTAGGAATATATATATCTGTGGATAAATGTCTATTTCTTGAAGAGTCAAAAAACTTGATTGTTTGTGTTCTTGCTAAAAGATTGGGTTGATTTGGCAATTTTGGGAATGGTGACAAATTAGCTTGGGAGATTTTAGCAGCTTCTAATTTTGATGTTTGGATTAATGCGGAAATAGTTTTTTCAGTTTCGCTGATCATTTTCTCCAATTCATCAGCAATTTTCATGCTGGAAACCATATCAATTTTAATATTATTTTGAGGATATTTACGTAATAAATTTAATAAATTCAATCCTTCCGGTTCAGCCGCAGCGGCAATTAAGGCTGTGCGTAATGACTGAGATCCAAATTTTGGATAATGGGATTTGGTTTTAATTAATTCTGCTAATCTTTGTAAGATAAATTTCCCTTGTTGGGTGTCAAGAAATTGGGCAGCTACAGCCGGACTAATTTTCAGCGGCTGCATTAAAATCTTCCTTACTTCTGGCAGTTTGTTTTTGGGAATATATTGATAATATCCGGCTAAATCTGGATTAATTATTCCATATTTAGCATAGCTTTCTAAGGCACTAATGGGGATAGAAATTTCTAGTGCTGAATAAGAAGCATGAATTTGTTCTGCTGCCATAACAGAGTCACTTATCCCAAATGTTGGCAGCAATATGGATAAAATCAGTGATAGGAAATTCCTTTTCAGGGTGCTGCCCCAATTACCAAACATATTCATCGCTTAACTTTTGTGGTGATGTTGTTGAGCGAGGCTCAAATTTTGGTAGTTATTTAAACACCCTGTTAACCAATTTAAAATAATGCCTATGACAAGCTACGCAAACAAATTTAAGACTGGTTTAAATGAGGTTGCTGCTAATTAATTACTAGGACTTCTTGTAAGATCATAATAAATACAGAAATTATCTACATCAGTATTTATTATGTGTCATTTCTGATTAATAAAATCTAAATAATGCTAATTAATCCTATTAATTAGATTTCTTTAATGCCATAGATGTCAAACCCATAACAATTGAGAATGCACTAATAATTAAATCCCACTAATCCGAACTTTGAAATATCATTGATCATGACTAAATTAGACCAATCATTTTGACATGATATTCAAGTACCAGGAATACTTAATTACTTCTGGCTGTTGGCTAGGAGTCCGGGTAATATTAATTTTAGATACCTCAGCAATTAAAAATCAAAACTTGAAAATGAATAAAGATATCTGTGGTAAGGCTTCTAGTAGTTTTGATTATGCAAATTGTCTGCATGGCAATTTTAATTTACATAATTTCATGTAAATCTTCTTACTGTTGACTAACCGCAATATTAAAAACGCCAATTTGGGTTATCATGTACCTAACTGATTACCCAAAAAGATAAATATAAAGTAGACTAGACACAAAAATGCTACTTAGTCCCAAAAGGTAAACTGAGTATCAAGGTGCATAAATTTACAATCTGGGTCCAGGGTGACAAGGAGTAGCTATGTCAGAAACGAGTGACAAACTCATACCTATATCACAAAGGCAACCTGTACAGCGTCGCCGGCGTAAACGTCCAGTCTCCAAGACAGGACAGAAAAAAGTTATCAATCAGCCGGCAGTTTCTAGCCCAAGAGAAGCGGCAGCATTGGCTTGTATAAATAATCATATCAGTTCTGCGCCTATCCCGTCTGGGGGGCGAAGACCAGCATCACGGAAGATGATGCCCCCAGGTGTTAAACCCGTCCCTACGGTCAAGAAGAATACTCAAATTTCGCCACCGGGGAATGTGAGATTAAAGACGGTACCCATGGAAAAGCCGAAAATAGCCAGAAAAGGATCACGCAAGACCAGGTTAAAACCCATGGCTAGAACCATGTTATATGCCTTGCGGTTGTTGATTGTCGGGGTGGGTGTCGGTGCGATTGTGGGTACGTTGTTGTCATTCCTAGACCCTGCTAATCGCATTAATTCAGTTGTGTCGATAGCTCAAACTACAACTTCTCAAAAATCACCTCAAAGCTCTAATACAAGCTTATATCTGGCTCAGGAAATTACTCCTTTAAAAAATTCTTTGCAAACTCTCACCACCGCTAATTCTGATTTGATACCAGGGGTGTTTTTATTAGATTTAGATAATGGTGGTTATATAGATATTAATAGTAATATAAGTTTTGCTGCGGCCAGCACGATTAAAATCCCGATTTTGATTGCTTTTTTCCAGGATGTGGATGAGGGTAAAATCCGCCTGGATGAAATGTTGATTTTGCAAAAGGAGATGATTGTCGGGGGTTCGGGAAATATGCAATATCAACCCACAGGCAGCAAATACACGGCTCTTGATGTGGCTACGAAGATGATTACAATTAGCGACAATACAGCCACGAATATGCTGGTCGCTAAATTGGGTGGACAAGAGGCGTTAAATGGGCGTTTTCGCAGTTGGGGACTGATAACGACGATGATTCGTAATCCTCTCCCGGATTTAGAAGGGACTAATACTACTAGTCCGCGAGAATTGGGGAATTTGATCTCGATGGTGAATCAAGGTAATATGGTGAGTATGCGATCGCGTGATTTAATTCTTAATATCATGAGTCGCACTGAACGAGATAATCTTTTACCTGCTGGCTTAGGAAAAGGCGCAAATGCTTATCATAAAACAGGTGACATTGGTACTATGTTGGCAGATGCGGGGTTGATTGATGTCCCGACAGGTAAGCGTTATATTGCCGCTATCATGGTAAAACGTCCCAATAATGATCCTCGCGCTGCAAAATTAATTAGTTCTATTTCTAGCGCTGCTTATCAACATTTTAGCCAAGCTACAGTCACACCCAGCAATCCAACAAATAATCAACCAGTTACTCAACCAATAACTCAACCAATAACTCCACCTATTTCTAATTATCAACCACCTGTTCCTCCTTTGATTCAGCAACCAATTCAACCACCACTGATGAATCCTACTATGCCTAATGGGATGGTTAATAATATGCCTGTAGGTAGTTATCCACCGCCTGTGATGACTCCACAATTGACTCCGCAATATTATCCACAACAATAAATAATTCCAAAAATAATTCAAAATTCGGTGTTGCAGAAAATGTGGGTTTATTGTTAGAACAGCGTTAAGGCTATCTATCAGATGGAGAATACATTATGAATATTCAAATTAAACCTGAAACAGAGGAATTAATACAAGCTTATATTGACACGGGGCGATTTGAAAATATAGAAGATGCAGTAAATGAGGCTTTTAGTTTGCTGCTGGACAGAGAAAGAAGACTGGAGGAACTACGGGGAAAAATAGCGGTAGGAACTGAACAGATTAAGAATGGACAAGTAACAGATGGTGAGGTAGTTTTTGCTATACTACAAGCAAAAATTAAACTTGTTTGCGTAAATTTTATAACTTTCTCACCATTATTTTAACATTTTTGATATCGCATTCCTGGAAGTTGGGTAATTAAACCCATGAGTTCTAATTGTAATAAAGAACTAGAAACTAAAGCCGCATTCATACCTGTTTTTTGAATTATAAAATCAAAAGATAAAGCATCAATAGTTAAAGTATCTATGACTTGTTGTAATTCTGGTGGTAAGTTAGGAGGAGGGGATTTAATTATAGTAGTTTCTATATCTATTTGGGGAATCGCACCCAACAGGGTTAATAGTTCACTGAGTTCTTGATTAATTAAACCTGCACCTTGACTAATTAATTTTAAACAACCTTGGGATGGTTGATCATCAATTCTTCCTGGTAATGCGTAAACATCTCGACAAAATTCATTCGCATAAGTAGCTGTGATTAAAGCACCAGATTTTATTCCTGCTTCTATGACTAATACCGCACGACTTAAACCGGCAATGATGCGATTTCGACGGGGAAAATGGGTGCGGTTTGGTGTGGTTTTCGCGGGATATTCACTAATTACTATTCCAGATGTCAAAATCTGTTTATATAAACTTTGATTTTTATAGGGATAAATAACATCTACTCCTGTTCCCACAACTGCGATTGTTCTTCCTCCGGCTTTCATTGCTGCTGCGTGACTTTCGGTGTCTATTCCTTCGGCCATTCCAGAAACAACGGTAAAACCATTTTTGGCTAATGCGGTACTAATTTGACGCGTCCATTTAATTCCGTATTCTGTGGGTTGACGAGTTCCCACAATTCCCACTAAGGGTTTTTGTCCTGAATTTTCCTGTAAATCAACTTCTCCCCGATAGTACAATAATGGGGGTGGACTGGGGATTTCTCGCAGTAATTGGGGATATTCTGAGTCTGCTGGTGTCCAGAAATGGGGGTTTATTTGTTGGTGTTGAATGAGGAGTTGTTCTGGGTTTAAACGGGATTTTTGTTGAACAACTTTTTCTAATGTTTGAAATCCGAAACCTTCAACTTTTCGTAATTCTCCAGGACTGGCTTTCCAAGCTGTTTCTAAATTACCAAAGTGCTGTTGTACTCTTTGTAGTAATATCGGACCAATTCCCGAAATTTGTGACCAGGCTAACCAATATTTACGTTCTTCTGGATTTGACATACGAAATTAAGATTTTTAGAATGATTTAACGCAGATAAACGCAGATGGACGCGGATGAATACGGATGATTTTTATTCTGTGCAATTAGATTAAACTTTTGCTAAATGTTGATTTTTTAAATAATCAAATACTGATTTATCCCCAATGTCGGGAGGAATGGGTTGGATAACTTTTCTCACAGCAAATATTAAAAAGAAAATTGCCCAAGTTCCTAATAAAATCTGTTCTGCTGGTGTTGATAAAATTCCGGTTAAATGCCCTAATAATAGTAAGGGAACAAGGGGAGTTAAGATTTTAGTTTCTAAACGATGAAAACAAAAACCTTCTTTGAAAAAAATTCCTGTCAAAGCTGCAAAGGTAAAACCAATTCCTAGTATGGTTAGGGGTTGATTATAAATAGTAATTGCAAATGCTTGACTATCACTATGTCCAAAAATAAAGGCACAAATGCTGCCAATTATCCAAAAAACTTGGAGAATGCGGTGCAAAGATGCCATGTAAATATGAATAGTTAATAAACTAACTCCAAGTGCAATACTAAAACAGGTGTAGAGAGGGGTCAGGGCGGCAATTGCAGCGGGTTGGGGATAGAATAGGACTAAACCGCTACCAATGGCAAAACACAGGGCTGCTATCGTTAACCCTGCCCGATAAATTATCACACTTTGGCGATCGCTCTGAGTAATTGTAAATTCCCCAAATTGACCTTGATATATTTCCGGTAATATTGTTTGTGTCGTCATAAATAGTATATTCCTAGGATGTTTTAGATCCCCGACTTATTGAAGAAGTCGGGGATCTTGTTTTTGTTTTCAATGTCCCTTTCCAGCACCTAAATATAATTCTCCTACTTTTGGATCATTTAATAATTCTCTACCTGGTCCTGACATAGCATCTTTCCCTGATTCTAGCACATAACCACGATCTGCCATCTCTAAGGCTTTTCTGGCATTTTGTTCGACTAAAACTATCGCAGTTCCTGATGCTTTGATTTGTTTAATTTGCTCAAATACTTGAGTTACCAAAATGGGAGATAATGCGGCGGAAGGTTCATCTAAAAGCAGTAAACTGGGTTCTAACATTAATGCTTTTCCCATTGCTAACATTTGCCTTTCTCCACCGGAAAGAGTTCCCGCGCGTTGACGACGGCGATCGCTCAATCGGGGAAACATGGTGTATATTTTATCTTTAAGCGGTTTCAATGGAATATTCCTAACAAAAGCCCCCATTTCTAAGTTTTCATCTATGGTTAAAGATGGAAAAACATTAGCAATTTGGGGAACATAAGACATTCCTTTGGCGACAATTTGATTTGATTTTAAACCAATTAAATTTTTCTCTTTAAAGGTAATAGTTCCAGTATGAGGTGTTAAAAGTCCAAAAATAGTTTTTACTAAGGTGGATTTACCTGCACCATTGGGACCAATGACTGTGACCAATTCTCCCGGTGCAATGTGAAAGTTGACACCTTGCAAAATATCTACATCTTTAATATATCCAGCGTGGACATTTTCTACTTTTAATAAATAGTTATTAGTCATTTGTGATTAGACATTTGTAGGGATTTGGTAATGCTTACTCCTGTCAACTGAAGCTTAAAATAGCTTATCTGTTAGCTGACCTACCCGCCCGGAAATAAATTTCCGGTCTTATAGCTAAAGTGCGTTAAAACGCACTCTAATTACCTAAAAATCAACCTTCATGTTTTCAATTGAAGAAATAAGGACACAATAGTCGGTTTTAACCGACTTTAGCTATAAGACAGGGAATTTATTCCCTGGATTCTGGATTCTAGATTCTGGAACTTCTGACTATGCTGTGATTTTTTGCAATTCTGGTCTTTCTTCTGGTAAAATCGCCTCTTCCACTGGGCAAACTTGCAGACAGATGCCACAATCTATACAGGTAGCGAAGTCAATCCAGTACCAATCTGTACCTTTAACGTTTTTCCCTGGACCCTCATGAATACAAGCTACAGGACAAGCACTTACGCAGTCAGCAACACCTTCACAAACGTCTGTAACAATGGTATGTGGCATTTTTTCCGATTCCCTCTTTTTTGTCAGTCTCTCTTGTTCTACTCCTGTAGGGGTTTAGTATTGCTAAACCCCTACAACTCCTTTTTAACATCCTGCTTCGATGGTATGTGAGCCATCGGCTTTAATCCAAGCAATTTGGGCAATGTTGCGATCGCTTGCATATTGACGAATCGCCTCTGCGTCCCTATCTCCTAAGTCTATTTCTACTCTAATTAAATCAGGAGAATTACGTAATTTCTCAGCATAGGCAAAAGCCGCAGCTTCAGCGCCGGGGGTTTCTGGGACGACTAACCAATTACTAGCGGGGATATCCTGGGGTAGTTGCTGATTTAATAGGAGAATTTGGTATAAATCATCAATATTCAGTTCAAAGCCGATACCGGGAATATTTTCTTTTTGGGGATGATATAAACCTAGTAATTGGTCATAACGACCACCACTTCCTAAAATCTGTGCTTGGGAATTTGTCTCACTAACTACTTCAAAAACAATGCCTGTGTAGTAGTCAATAGTTTGAATTAGGCTCAAATCAAGGATTAAAGGAAATTTGCCGTCTAGTAATGCTACTAGGGATTTGAGGTTATTTATTGCCTCATGCTGGTCTGGTTCTAGATGTAAACTGCTGACTTTTTCTAAAACCTCTCGACTATCACCCCGCAAATCCAACATAATTTTAGCGCGTTGGCGGAGTTCTTCGCTCAAAGGTAAGGTATCAATAGCTATACTATCCAAGTTAGCGATCGCCTTGCGGACTTGATTTCTGATTTCCGGGGGAAAAGCATTGAGGAGGGAGCGTGTAATTCCCGCTTCCCCCAAAATTAACCGCCACCCTTGTAAACCCAATGCTGTTAAACAATCTGCGACTAATAGCAATACTTCCGCATTGGCTAATAATCCCCCCGCACCCAGTAACTCCACCCCAGCTTGATAATACTCTTGCTGACGATTATGGCGGCCTTCCCAATTACGGCGGAAAACATTAGCGTTGTAATATAGTCGCTGGGGATAGGTCGCATCTGTCATGCGAGTCACCACTGTGCGGGCGATAGAGGCAGTCAATTCTGGACGCAATCCCAATTCTTCATTTTGACTATTTTGGAGTTGAATCACCATGGGACGCTGAATTGCTTCACCTGCCATGAGGGTATCCATTCGTTCCAGAGTTGAGGTGATAATCCTGTGATATCCCCAACGTTGAAATACTTGTTCTAATCTATCTTCAATCCAGCGTTTTTGCGCCACATCTAAAGGTAGTAGATCTCTTGCTCCCGCTGCTGGTTGATACACCATTATTTTTTCTTCCCACCAAACAAACCACCAAACAAACCACTTTTTCCAGACTTATCTGGTTGCTTCTCTTCAGTTTTAGAAGCGGAACTCCCTTGAGAACCACTGTTTCTAATTCCTAAAGCTTGATCTACCTTGGGTTTCCATTCCAAAGCGATTTTTTCATTAGGATCTATTTTCAGGGCATTATCAAAGTGAATTTTTGCCATTTTCAGTTGATTTTGCCGTAAATATACCATTGCGATTAAACTATGGCAACGACTATTTTTCGGCTCTAACTTTAGGGCTTCCTGTAATTCTACTTTGGACTGGGACAATTGGTTTGTTTCTAGTAGTCTGTCAAATTTATTTTGGCAGGTTTTTGGTTGGTAGTGCGGGCATCTTGCCCGCGTGAGGGTCTCGCTCAGACTACAGCGTGAGGGTCTCGCTCAGACTACAGCGTGAGGGTCTCGCTCAGACTACAGCGTGAGGGTCTCGCTCAGACTAGAGCGTAAGCGAGACGCTCAGACTACAG
>NZ_JAQMTJ010000155.1:0-8726 GCF_028330815.1 Dolichospermum lemmermannii CS-548 | reverse complement strand
TAAGTAAGTAGACGAAAATAAATCAAAGTATATTAAGTAATGTAAAAAATCTGGAGATGATTTCGTAGTGAGGGCTTCAGCCCTCAAATGAGGAATAAATTCCTCACTACAAACTTTGAATTATTCAAGCCGTTCTACTTAGTCAGTTACTTAGTGATAGATGAAGATTACACTGGATAAATGTAATCCTCAATATTTCCCGATTGTAAGCTGTTACGCAGCTAAATTTGATAACCTTTTATTGATAGATATTGGCAGCCATGATGAAGTTCATTAACCTGACTTGTGAATTTTCACACAATATGTTGAAAAATTATTTTCAGTAAATCCCCTTGGGAAAAAGGTTTTTCTAAATAACCATTAGCTTTCACAAACTTAGCTTTTGCTATATCTCTTAATCCCATTCTTTCAGTCATCAAAATCACAGGAGTATTTTTATAATGCGTGTGCTTCCGTAATAAAGAACAGATTTCATAGCCATTTAAATTAGGCATTTCTACACTTAGTAAAATGATATCTGGCTGCGCTCGCAGAATTTCCATTAAAGCTTGGGAAGAATCCATGAATTTCAGCACAGAAAATATTTGCTCATCTAAAAAATTTTCCACAGCATTTAATATGCTATAATCATCGTCCACACCCAAAATACTGTATTTCTTTCTAGCAGTAACTTGAGGGTTAATCGGCTGATTTATATGTGGTTTAGAATCAACTTGCTCAGAATTATTTTTGGGTAATTGTTCCTGATATGTGCTATGTGAATCTGACTGATAATAATTTTCAAAATTCAAATTTTTCTGAACATCAACCTTAACCCCTGATTGAGATTGTTCCACTAAAGTTCTTAAATTCAAATGACAAAATTTAGGGAGATTATCTAAAAAAGTATGAGGAACAAATTCATAACTGCCATATTCTAACTTCAGTAATGGTTGTAAAACCTCCAGCGCCAATTTTTCAATCAGCAAAGCAGCCTGGACGTGACTAATATATTTTTGATTAACTAACCAACAAATTGCTAAATAATCCGGATTGGGGATTGATTGATTCTCAATATCTTTTTCAAAAATCATCCGTACCTGTTCGTTGATACCCAGAGGAAGAGTAGAAATTTGCTGACTTAACTGCTGTAAATTTCGGTAAAGAGGTTCAAACATTTCCTCAGAGTAACCAGCGTAAATTAACTTACCCTGATCCATATATATTGACCATGCACCCGACTCGCTAAAGACTTGTAAACAACCAGTAAAAGAATTATTAGTAATCTTCTTTAATAGAGTAATTGGTTGTAGCTTTTGGAAAAATCTATATCTACTAATCGGAATTGTATTCATACTCTGAGATTGATCATTAAAATTTTCTCTCATGATCATTTAATTACTGGATTTTACAAAGGTTTTAAATTCTAATTCTTGAATTCTTACTTTTAGGTTACTATAGATTTTTTAGAGAAATAAAAAAGTATGTTAAACATAATATGAAAAAATGAAGTCTAGAGGTTTGACCCGAACACCTCTAATTTTTAAGCCCAATGTTTCTTAAATCACCCAATACTTAATCGTGTCTGCAATTAATAATATCCAAGTTACCGAAAATAGCGATCGCCTAGATCGTTACCTATCCCAAGAGTTATCAGATTTATCCCGTTCTCGCATCCAGCAGTTAATAGAACAGGGTCATGTTCAAATTAATAATCTCATCTGCACATCTAAGAAGATTAACCTAAAAACAGGCGATCTCATTACCCTCGAAATTCCCGTCGTTCAACCTTTAGCAATAATCGCCGAGAATATTCCCCTAGACATCCTCTATGAAGACGACGAGTTAATTATTATCAATAAACCCGCCGGTTTGGTTGTTCACCCCGCACCAGGCCATCCTGACGGAACTTTAGTTAATGCTATCTTGGCACACTGTCCCAATTTACCGGGAATTGGTGGCATTCAGCGTCCGGGAATAGTCCATCGTTTAGACAAGGATACAACGGGAGCGATTGCGATCGCTAAAACAGACCTGGCTTATCAACATCTACAAGCACAACTACAAGCAAAAACCGCCAGAAGAGAATATTTAGGTTTAATTTACGGTGTCCCCAAAACAGAAACCGGAAGTATAGACTTACCCATTGGTCGCAATCCCCAGGACCGCAAAAGAATGGCCATCGTTTCTATAGAAGATGGTGGACGTAATGCTATCACCCATTGGCGAGTAAAAGAACGCTTTGGAAATTACACATTAATTCACTTTCAACTAGAAACAGGCCGGACCCATCAAATTCGCGTCCACAGTGCCAAAATGGGTCATCCTCTCGTTGGCGACCCCATTTATAGTTCTGGTCATTCCCTCGGCGTAAATTTGCCAGGACAAGCATTACACGCTTGGAAACTCCAGCTACAACATCCCGTTTCTGGAAATTTGGTGGAAGTGACAGCACCCCTTCCCCGCAGCTTTGCAACTTTACTGGAAGTGTTACGCCGTCGTAGTGGTCTTTATTAAGAATTTCTGCAAAAATAGCCATTTATTCTCAATTTGTGAATATAGCTTTTTTAATATTTATATCCCCCCTGGGGGGAAAAAGTAGCAGGTTTTCCAAATATTTAGAAATGTAAATTTAACAATTCTTAACAAAACTTAGCTAAAACTTATACAACAAAAAACTGCTGTAATCCATTTATGATAGTGAGTTTCTGGAAAATTAAAACAATCTTTAACTGCTGAATATTGCGATTGTTGTCAAAAAATGTAAAGTCGTGTAACAAAAATATTGACTTTTTATCAGTTGTAATCCTTGTGTATAAAGGATTTGAGCTAGTTTGTAGGCGACGATCTTATTTATTCATAATTTGTAACAAATAATGGCTCTATGGCATTGTATAAACATAAACTGTAGGGGTTAAACAACAGGAGAAAGTTGAAAAAAGCAGGCAATTCAGCAAGTTTGCCAGTTTCTCAAAAAATTCCCCTTGACTCTCATAATTTCTGGTTTTTAAACTGTAAACTGGTAGATGAGAAGACAAAATGAGAGACGCTTTGATTTGACTCCGTTGCGAACAAATCCGAATTAGTTTTAATTTAGACATCTCTCAACTAAGTAATTTAGGAGATTAGAGTCCATGACATTAGATGTATTTTCCAAAGTTGTTTCCCAAGCTGACGCTAGAGGCGAATTCCTCAGCACCGAACAACTAGATGCTTTAACCGCAGTTGTAGCTTCCGGCAGCAAGCGTTTAGATGTTGTTAACCGCATTACCAGCAACGCTTCCGCTATCGTTACCAACGCGGCTCGTTCTTTGTTTGAAGAACAACCCAACTTGATCGCTCCTGGTGGAAACGCTTACACCAACCGTCGTATGGCTGCTTGTCTCCGCGACATGGAAATCATTTTACGCTATGTAACCTACGCAGCGATCGCTGGTGATGCTAGTGTTCTTGATGACCGTTGCTTAAATGGTTTGCGCGAAACATACCAAGCTTTGGGTACTCCTGGTTCTTCCGTAGCAGTTGGTGTTGGTAAAATGAAAGAAGCAGCGATCGCTATCGTTAACGATCCTAACGGTATCACCAAAGGTGATTGCAGTTCTTTGGTTTCTGAAGTTGCAAGCTACTTCGACCGCGCTGCGGCTGCTGTTGCCTAACAATTCATTACAAATTAGCTCGAATCTTAATTGAGCTTTTCCCAGTAAAACAAGCAAGAAACTATCTAGGAGATTTTCACCAATGAAAACACCAATTACCGAAGCAATCGCATCTGCTGATACCCAAGGACGCTTTTTAAGCAACACCGAATTACAAGCAGTTAATGGTCGTCTAGTTCGTGCTGCTGCCAGCATGGAAGCTGCTCGTGGTTTGACAGCTAACGCTCAAAAATTAATTGACGGCGCTACCAGTGCTGTATACAGCAAATTCCCTTACACCACCTCTACACCAGGCAATCAATTTGCAGCTGATAGCCGTGGTAAAGCTAAATGCGCTCGTGACGTTGGTCACTACCTCCGCATCATCACCTACAGCCTAGTTGCTGGTGGAACAGGTCCTTTGGATGAGTTCTTGATTGCTGGTTTGACTGAAATGCACGCAGCTTTCGACTTATCTCCTAGCTGGTACGTAGAAGCTTTGAAATCTATCAAAGCTAGTCATGGTTTGAGCGGTCAAGCTGCTAACGAAGCTAATACCTACATTGACTACGCAATCAACGCTCTTAGCTAGATAGCGTCATGCCCGGAGAGGGATACAATTGTTAGATGGAGTTACCCCTCAAGGGGTTTGCCAGTTATTCATGGGGAGTCACTGCGTAAGTTGGAAAATATTCTGACTAGAAATTAAGTGGCGTTAAAATCTCCAAGATCACTCTGGTTCACCTAGCAATTGGATCTGGCTCCGGGCATAGTTTTATCTACAAATAAAATAGGTTAAGAGGCAAGAGGCAAGAGGCAAGAGTCAATAGTCAATAGTCAACTGACAACTGACAACTGACAACTGACAACTGACAACTGAACAAGCTTTATTCAGCCAAGATTCGGCACAATAAAGGGGAAAAATATGGCAATTACAACAGCAGCTTCCAGACTGGGAACAGAGGCTTTTAGCGACGCACGCAGAGTTGAACTGCGCCCTAACCCCAGCCGCGAAGAAGTCGAAGCGGTAATTCGTGCTGTTTATCGGCACGTTTTGGGAAATGACTATATATTGGCATCAGATCGCCTGATTAGTGCAGAATCACTTTTACGCGATGGGAATTTAAGCGTGCGCGAGTTTGTTCGCAGCGTGGCTAAATCAGAACTCTACAAAGCTAAATTCTTCTACAACAGTTTCCAAACTCGGTTAATTGAACTCAACTATAAACATTTGTTGGGTCGCGCACCATACAATGAGTCCGAAGTAACTTATCACTTAGACTTATATATTAACCAAGGTTACGACGCGGAAATTGACTCCTACATTGATTCTCAAGAATATCAAAACAGCTTTGGGGAAAGTGTTGTTCCCTACTATCGCGGTTTTGATTTTCAAGCAGGACAAAGTGCCGCTGGTTTTACGCGGATGTTCCGTTTATATCGTGGTTATGCCAACAGCGATACTGCTCAAGTAGAAGGTTCTAAATCTCGTTTAGCGCGGGAATTAGCTAGTAATAAATCTTCCTCAGTTGTTGGCCCATCTGGTAGTAACGATAATTGGGGTTTCCGTGTATCTGCGGATAACGCTCCTAAGCAAAATCTCGGTAATGCCGTAGGACAATCGAATCGCACTTACCGTGTTGAAGTTACAGGCATTCGCAATCCTGGATACCCCAGTGTGCGCCGTAGCAGCACAGTATTTATTGTCCCTTACGAGCGCCTTCTAGACAAAATGCAGCAAATTCAGAGAGTTGGCGGCAAAATTGTCAGCGTAATTTCCACGTAAGATCCGGTGCTATTCACAAAAATATCGCGGGTCGTGTGGAAGCCACTTGGCTTCAGACAGTGGAGGAAACACGCCACGAGTGGTTTTAACCACCGTGAAAATGATAAAATTAAACTGTGAGTAGGAATAATCATCTACGTATTGAAGTGTTTTGTAAGGAGCAACCCCTGATTTACCTCGTACCTGCACTGCAACTCTGGGTAAACAAGTAATGGGAAAACATGGAGCGTACCGAACTGGCTTGTGATGAACTCGGAAAGCATTAATTGAATCCTAAGTAAGCGCAATTGCAATACTTCTCGTGCTAGTAGTTGTTTTGAGCGTCTAGGGGGATATTTGACTATCCCTTTTAAGTTAAATCTTAGAGAATCTGCGTGTCTTCAGACCGCAGAGTGTCAACGACAAAACTCATCATAGGAGATATAGAAGTAATGTTCGGTCAAACCACACTTGGTGCTAGTAGTGTTTCTTCATCTGCCAGCCGCGTATTTCGTTACGAAGTTGTCGGCTTAAAGCAAAATCAAGAAACCGACAAAAATAAATTCGACATTCGCCGCAGTGGTAGCGTATTTATTACCGTACCCTACGGACGCATGACTGAAGAAATGCAGCGGATTAGCCGTTTAGGTGGCAGAATCGTCAAAATTGAAGCTTTGACAGTAGCAGAATAAGTATAACTTCCTGGCAATGATAGAAACCAGTGGAGAAGAATATTCTGCCCAGAATGCACCAAATCTGACACCAGAGATAGCTATTGCTAACCTGCAATCATCAGATTTAAGTCTCCGCTATTATGCTGCTTGGTGGTTGGGTAAGTTCCGAGTCCGTCAGCCAGAAGCCATAGACGCGCTCATTGCTGCGCTAGAGGATGAATCTGACAGAACCGAACTGGGTGGTTATCCCTTACGGCGTAATGCTGCCAGGGCGCTTGGTAAATTAGGCAATTTAAAAGCCGTACCAGGTTTGATTAGGTGTTTAGAATGTGCTGATTTTTATGTCCGCGAAGCAGCAGCCCAATCTTTAGCTATGCTTGGAGATAAAACCGCATTACCAGCCCTGATAAAACTGCTAGATGGGGGAGTTGAGGCTGCTGTACAAGTACCTGGTTTTCCCCACCTTACCCAGCCCTATACAGCAGTATTAGAAGCCTTGGGAGCGATGGGTGCAACTGAGGCTACTTCCCTTGTGCAGCCTTTTCTCAAGCATTCTGTGCCTCGATTACAATGCTCCGCCGCTAGAGCCATGTACCAACTGACACAAGACTCTATTTATGGTGAGTTATTAGTGAAAACTTTGGCAACGGCTGATTTGAAAATGCGTCGCGTTGTGTTGGGGGATTTGGGAGCAATTGGGTATTTGGCCGCAGCAGAAGCGATCGCCCAAGCGCAAGTGGAAAATAGCTTTAAACTTATCGCTTTGAAAGGATTATTAGAGTATCAACTGCCAAAACAGTCTGATACTTTTGGTATTTCTGAACAAGCTATCCGAGTCATGAATCTCATGGATTCACTCTTGTAGTCAGTAGTCAGTTGTTAATTGTCAGTTGTAAAACTACTGACCACTGACCACTGACCACTGACCACTGACCACTGACAACGGAAAAATGGATGAACTAATTCGGGCTATTACCGTAGCAGACACACCTTCCCAGATGGTGACAGCAGTTAAAAATCTGGCAGCAGCCAAAGATCCATCGGCAATTCCGACTTTAATTGCTGTCTTTGGTTATAACAATCCAGAAGCAGCCATAGTGGCAGCAGCAGCATTGACGCAGTTGGGAGAAATAGCAGTTCCACAATTGCTAGACCAAATTGATGATTATAACTATGGCGCACGGGCTTATTCGATTCGCACTCTCGCAGCGATCGCAGATCCCCGTGCTTTAGATATTCTCATCTCTACAACACTCACTGATTTTGCCCCCAGTGTTCGCCGTGCCGCTGCTAAGGGACTAGGAAATCTACATTGGCAGAAACTAGACATTTCCGCCAGTCAAATAGCCATCAACCGCGCCCTAGAGACACTTCTCTTTATCTGTGAAGATACAGACTGGTCAATTCGTTATGCTGCTATTGTTGGATTACAAGCTTTAGCAAAAGTAGCTCTAGTCCAATCGCCTATTCTTGCTAAATTTCAATTAATGCTGACTAACGATACTGAAAAAGCAGTTCGCGCTCGCGTTCAGTTGGCCTGTAGCCAGTAAACTGATTTATATACCATATAACAAGGTAAAAGTAAAGATGTCAATACCACTACTAGAATACGCGCCCAAATCGCAAAACCAGCGAGTAGAAGGTTATGAAGTTCCCAATGAAGACACCCCAACTATTTATCGCTTAGATCGGGCTACCTCAGATCAAGATATTGATAGCATCATCTGGGCTGCATACCGCCAAATTTTCAGCGAACACCTGATTTTAGCCAGCTATAAGCAAACCGCTTTAGAATCACAACTGCGAAATCGGGCAATTACCCTGCGTGATTTTATCCGGGGTTTAGGTAAATCAGAGGTTTACCGCACCCAAGTAGCAGATACCAACTCCAACTATCGCTTAGTTGACATCACCTTAAAACGGTTCTTAGGCCGGGCTGCTTACAACAAAGCCGAAGAAATCGCTTGGTCAATTGTCATTGCGACCAAAGGTTTACACGGTTTTATAGATGCTTTATTAGAATCAGACGAGTATTTAGACAACTTTGGTGATGATGTTGTCCCCTACCAACGTCGTCGTTTTGGTTCACGCCCCTTTAACCTGGCTAACCCCCGTTATGGTTCTGACTGGCGCGATACCCAAAACATTCGCGAAATGGCTGGCCGTTCCTACTATAGCATCCGCACATCAGGACAACTAACTACAGCAGATATCCGTCGGGCAATTCCTGCCAACTTCTTCATTATGGCTGGGTCTATTATTACCAACGAATGCAACTACCAACGGAGTTTGGCTACTGCCCAATCTTTCGTTAGTAGCAGCGAAATCCCTGATACAAGCAGAGATCATCAAGAACAACCCACAATTAAACCTGTAGCAGTTTCTTTACCTTATCGTTATATTCCTGCTAACGCTAAAAATTAGTTATTGGTGATTGGTGATTGGTGATTGGTAATTGGTAATTGGTAATTGGTAAAAATAACCAACAACTGACAACTGTACGGGCGAAGCATTTGGAGAACTATTTTTGGCAATGACCGATAATTTATCTTCCAAATGCTTCGCCCCTACCAACAACTGACAACTGTACGGGCGAAGCATTTGGAGAACTATTTTTGGCAATGACCGATAATTTATCTTCCAAATGCTTCGCCCCTACCAACAACTGACAAC
>NZ_JAQMTJ010000154.1:0-2862 GCF_028330815.1 Dolichospermum lemmermannii CS-548 | reverse complement strand
GATGCGGATGTTCAGTTACTCGATAAGTAAGTTGGCGTTAAACAATCAACATATGTAACGAAATGTAAATTCGACAAATACCTTATAGATAGGTTATTTAAGGGTTTTTACGAAAAAAATGTATATTGATTTTATCGTGCCGACTTACTTAGTTCTGGTGGTGTAATTTCCAGTTCTACTGCTGGTGGTACTACCTCTGAATCGATTACTCGTCAGTTGAGTGCAGGTACTTATTATGCGCGGGTATATCAATGTAGTGGTGATACTAACTATAGTTTATCGTTAAATGCTACTGCTCTTCCTGCTGATAATGCGGGAAATACCCTAGCTACAGCCCGTGCTGTTGGGACATTAACAGGTACTCAAAGTTTTAGTGACTGGGTAGGAACTGGTGATATTGACGATTACTATAGTTTCAATGTGGGAACACCAAGTAACTTTAGCTTGAATTTAACAGGCTTAACTGCCAATGCGGATGTTCAATTACTTAATGGTTCTGGTACGGTAATTTCCACTTCTGGGAATGCTGGAACTGCTTCTGAATCCATTACGAGTCTGTTGACTGCGGGAAATTATTATGTGCGGGTATTTCCATTCACAGGTGTCAGCAGCACTAACTACAGTTTGTCGTTAAATGCTACACCTGTTGATAATGCTGGAAATACCCTAGCGACAGCCCGTGCTGTTGGGACATTAACAGGAACTCAAAGTTTTAGTGATTGGGTAGGAAGTGTTGATACTAACGATTACTATAGTTTCAATGTCGGCACACAAAGTAACTTTAGTTTGAATTTAACAGGCTTAACTGCCAATGCGGATGTTCAACTACTTAATGGTTTTGGTACTGTAATTTCCACTTCTGCGAATGCTGGAACTACTTCTGAATCCATTACTAGTCTGTTAACTGCGGGAAGTTATGCTGTGCGAGTGTCTCCATTTAGCGGTGATACCAACTACAGTTTGTCGTTAAATGCTACTGCTGTTACACCCACACCAGATTGGTACAGCCAAAATCTACGAGATTCTCAAATTATCACTTTAGCTCGTTCCTTCGCTGCTGATGCTAACTTGAGTCGCAATGAAATGATTTCTATTTTCCGTGATGCTGAAGATGGTGGCGTGATTGATGCCAATGAGTTAACTGATTTGCGGACTCTTGTTAGTAATTCTAGTCGTTTCAATATGGCTGACTCTGTGAAAGTGCTTTCCAATAAGATTGCAAATAGTGATGCTGCTAACACCCGTTCCGGTTTTGGTAACTTGTCTGCTGGTAGTAGTGCTACCCAAATGGAAAATCTAATTGGTAAGTGGTTCTTAGGCAATGATAGACCTGATTTGACCAGTTCCAGTTATTCCTATCGTTCTGTTAGTGGTTCTCTGTTCCAGAATGGCATTAGTGCTAATGATATTCGACAAGGACAGGTGGGAGATTGCTACTATTTAGCTACTTTATCTTCCATTGCCCAGGAAAAACCGACTTACATCGAAAATATGTTCACGGACAATGGTGATAGTACCTTCACTGTTCGTTTTTATAAAAATGGTGTAGCTGATTATGTCACAGTAGATCGTTACTTGCCAACTTCTGGATTATATGCCGCTTATGCTGGTTGGGGAGGAGGTTCTTCTACTTCCACTAGCAATGAACTTTGGGTAGCTTTAGCAGAAAAAGCCTATGCCCAGTTAGCTGAATCTGGTTGGAGTCGTTCTAGCACTTCTACCAACTCCTATGCAGCTATTGAAGGGGGTTGGATGGATAGGGTAATTCGTCAAGTAACGGGATTAGCCGCTACTTCCCAATCTGTCACTAGTATGACTCAAACTCAACTGATTAATTTGGTTAATTCTAATCAGATTTTAACAGCGGGTTTTGTCTATGGTCCTGGTTTTGGTGTGGTTGATGGTCATGCTTACACCATTACTGCCTATAATGCCACTAATGGAACTTTCTATTTACGTAATCCTTGGGGAGTTCAGGATGCTAGTGTAACTTGGTCTCAATTATTATCTTTGAAAGCGATTATTCAATGGTCTAATACCTAGACATCATCTGGTAGCAGTACAAATATTAACTATTTGTACTGCTATTTGCCGATTTAACGTCATATTATGTTCGATTGAGTGGAAGAGAGAACGATATTATCAATTAAAATTAGATAACGAGAAATGTAGGTTTAATTAATCATGATTTCAATAATTAGAGGTGATGTAGATGAAACCATTATTATTGGTTTTTAGTTTATTAAGCTTTAATGGTATGGTAGATTGTTTTAATTATTTATCTACAAATGTTCATGTTCAAGCCTCTTCACACTTACAGTCGAAAGCTGTTAAGAAAAAAGTTATGATTAAGGTTTCTTTGTTATCTCAAGAGAATAAGTTACCACCTATAGGTATTCCTCCCCAACCTAACCGCGATATTGGTTTTGCTACTGTATTTATCAGTTTAGAAAATCATCAGCAAAAAAATCAAACTGTGATTATTAAAAAGATTGAAGTTCGTAATGTTTCTGATCATAAATTACAATCTTTTAGTTTTCAGCCAAAACAAATTGAACTAAAACCCTTAGAAAATTCGGTGATTGATATTCATCTAACTAATAAAATCGGCTATGCTGGAAAAGATCGAGTAAAGGCAATAATTACCTATCAAATCGGCTCACAAGTTAATAAAATTGAATCTGAAGCTGTTGAGGTAGATAGACATTAGCTACTTAATAAGCTAAGTAAGTAGACGAAAATAAATCAAAGTAGATTAAGTAATGTAAAAAATCTGGAGATGATTTCGTAGTAAGGGCTTCAGCCCTCAAATGAGGAATAAATTCCTCACTACAAACTTTGAATTATTCAAGCCGTTCTACT
>NZ_JAQMTJ010000153.1:0-23999 GCF_028330815.1 Dolichospermum lemmermannii CS-548 | reverse complement strand
GTAATTTCGGATTTTTGAATACCTGTGAGGATAATTTTGATACAAAATCGTCGAAATCTTAGGTGGCGATCGCTAATATCAAATCCCCAAACGACCATTTTTCGTTGTGTGACAGTTTAGGGTGCGGAAGGTGGGTTTTAAATCCCCTCGTCGCTTGCGGGGAGGTGGGGTTTTTGTATTTAAATCTGGTAGGTTGGTTTGAAGTTAGGAAACCCAACATTTACGGACTTTTGTTGGGTTGTCTCTTAACCGAACAGTATTGACATCAATTCTGAATTCATCTCAATTAAATTGTGAGAAAAAAGAGATTATTTAACTTTTTAGGATTGGTAATAATAATAGCGATCGCTATTATTAGTTATCACAATTGGCCATTACCAAAACCACCCCCATTCATTACCATTAAACTCAGCGGTTGGACAGGAAATCCTCTAGAACAAAGACTTTTAAAACAGGTAATTGAAGACTTTGAAAAGCAGCATCCCCAGATCAAAGTCAAATATGAAGCGATTTCTGATCAATATATGGATGTAATTAAAACCCGCTTAGTAGGAGAAGCTGCACCAGATGTATTTTATCTCGACGCACTAGAAGCCCCTTTATTAATGGGTCAGAATGTCCTAGAACCCCTTGATAAATACATTAAACCCAAATTTGACCTCACAGATATAGAACCCAATTTACTCAAGAATTTTACCTACCAAAATCGTATTTATGGTTTACCTAAAGACTATTCCACCTTAGCCCTATTTTATAACAAACAAGCATTTAATCAAGTGGGTTTAACCAGTCCTCCCACTACCTGGGAGCAACTCCGCAGCTATTCAAAACAATTAACAGGCAAACTCAATAAATATGGCTTTGGTGAAATTCCTGAATTAGCCCGTCAAGCATACAAAATTACAGCTTTTGGAGGGGAAATTATTGATAAAAATGGTTATGCTACCTTTGCAAATAATCCAGGATTACAAGGTTTAGAATTAGTAATTAACCAATATCAAAAAGATCGATCTTCCGCCCAAAAATCTGATGTCGGCACAAATTCCGGGAGTGAAATGTTTGGACAAAATAAAGTAGCAATGGTAATTGAAGGGAATTGGGCAATTCCCTATTTACAAGAAACCTTTCCCAAACTAGAATTTGCCACAGCAGAAATACCAGAAATTAATAATCAAAAATCCACAATGGTTTTTACTGTTGCTTATGTCATGAATAAACAAGCACCCCATAAAAAAGAAGCTTGGGAACTCATTTCTTTTCTAACAGGTAAAGAAGGCATGAAAAAATGGACAGGTAAAGGATTTGCATTACCAGCCCGTAAATCAGTGGCACAACAGTTAGGTTATGATCAAGACCCTCTGAGATCATCATTAGTAGCAGGAGTTAATTATGCGACACCCTGGCAATTAGGTAAAAATCCTGCCGCAATTATCAACAATTTTGATAATCAATTTATTAGTGTTTTACTAGGACAACAACCATTAAAACAGGCAATGTTAAAGGCACAAGATGCAGCAAACAAACAAATTAAGGCAGATATGTAGAGTTTAGCAGTCAGCAGTAAACCCCTTTAATTGCAAAGACCATACTCTAATTTTTCTATTCCTTTCTTCCTTGGCGACTTTGCGCCTCTGCGTGAGATATAAAAATGTGTTTCATTTACGAGAAAATCACTGTAATAGACAGATTCGAGAAAATTTTACAGCTTATTTATTCATAACTCCCAGTATTTTAGTTTTAGGCACATTTGTAATTTTGCCTATTCTCTATGCTGTATTTCTTTCCCTACACAAAGTACAAATGTTGGGAGGGATTAATTACCATTTTTTCGGTTTGGGTAATTTCCAAAGATTGCTAACAGATGAAAGAGTGGGAATTGCTTTGAAAAATACCGCAGAATATGTGGCTATTGTTGTTCCCACCCAAACTATTTTGGCTTTAGGTTTAGCTGTGACACTCAATTCTGGCATTCGCGGCAAAAATTGGTGGCGGATTCTTTACTTTTTACCAACAGTTACATCTTCAGTAGTTTTGACACTAATTTTTATGTGGATTTATAACACAAATGGACTATTAAACAATTTTTTGGCTTTTCTCAACCTGCCTATTTATAATTGGTTGGGAGATCCATCTGTTGCCCTGAAAGGGATTATGATCATGAATATTTGGTCAACAGCACCGTTTTTTATGGTGATTTATTTAGCAGCTTTACAGGATATTCCCCAAACTCTTTATGAAGCAGCAGAACTTGATGGTGCTAATAATTGGGAACAGTTTATTTATATTACTTTGCCTTTATTGCAACCTGTGACTTTCTTTGTCATGGCTATGGGAATAATTGGGACTTTTCAATTATTTGATCAGTCTTATATATTTTCTGGAGGGACAGGTGGACCAAATAACGCTACTCTCACCTTAGTCCTGCTGATTTATCAAACCGTATTTCGGAATTTACAAATGGGATATGGTGCAGCAATTGCCTTTTTACTAGCATTTGTAATTATTATCCTCACATTAATTCAGAGGCAATTTTTCGGAGGTTATAAAATTTGAATAAAATCTTTGGTAGTTTCTGGTTGAAAGTGCTGTTATATATCTTCCTCACAGTTTATGGAATTATTACCGTAATTCCTTTTCTCTGGGCATTTTCTGCATCATTTAAGCCTCTATCCGAGATTATTAGCGGTGAATTTAATTTTATCCCCAAACATTTTACTCTCGATAATTACAAACAAATATTTCTGCAAGAACCTTTATTTTGGCGGTGGTTATTTAATAGTGTGATTATTGGTGTTACTGTCACAATTTTAAACTTGCTATTTAACTCAATGGCAGGTTATGCCCTCGCAAGATTGCATTTTCGGGGTAAACAGTGCTGGTTTTTCCTAATTTTGACCGTGTTAGTAGTGCCAGCGCAAATTACCCTGATTCCCACATTTTTAATTTTAAAAGCCATCGGTTGGCTAAATTCCTACCCAGGGATGATTGTTCCGAGTATGGTCAATGCTACTTTCATTTTTATGATGCGGCAGTTTTTTGTCAATTTCCCTAGAGAACTAGAAGAAGCTGGACAATTGGATGGTTTAAATGCTTGGGGAATTTTTAGGTATATAGTTTTACCTTTAGCTAAACCAGCATTAGCCGCACAAGCGGTTTTTGTCTTTATGGGTAGTTGGAATAATTTTTTACTCCCTGTAATGATTCTCTTTGACCCAGAAATGTTTACTTTACCTTTAGGACTAAATACATTTAAAGGTCAATATATCAGCTATTGGAACTACATTATGGCAGCTTCAATGGTGTTTACTCTGCCAGGTTTAGCTATTTATGCTTTCTTTAACCGCTACTTAATTCAAGGTGTTACCTTTACCGGTGGTAAAGGCTGAAAATACAGCAGAATTCAAGAGACTGCACAGAATTATGCACTCCATTAATTCATCCCTTCCTATCTGCGTTTATCTGCGTTTATCTGCGTACCCTATGGCTTCGCCACGCAAGCTGCGGGAAGCAAGCTACACTGTATCAACCCTAATTTATAAAAAATGGTTATCATCAAATTCATCTATGAATGAAGACTTTATTCAATGGTTAACATCAAAATTATCTATTCATGTCCTTTTTCTGTAATTAACTAAACCCAAGATTACGGACACCATAGATTAGAAATAATCATTATCATTGATTAAACAATATATATTAGAAACTTTCCACAAAATTAAGCCCAAACTATAAGTTTTTACTTATGTATCCAATATAATATTTATTTAATAATTCGAGTTGAAAATTGATCACTTTGATCAGAAACACTGTAAACTAGATTTTACTAGCTGAGTGATGCCTCTTGTTCATACTAGGTTAAGAAACTAAACCATGTTTATCACAAAGTATACAAACTAACTTTTTTACATAAAAAGCTAATTTTGAATGCCTAGATATAACTAGGAATTTCAATAGTAAAGCAAAGAAATAAATTCTTTGTCTAAATTTTCATGTTTAAAAAATAAATTCTTTCACCAGGGAGATGTTTCATGTCTGAATTTTTTAACCAAATTTCTCGCCGTAAGTTCATCGTCACGGCTGGAGTTTCAGCCAGTGCAGTATTACTTAAAGGCTGTCTAGGAAACCCACCAGAAGCAGGTAAAACTGGTAGTACATCTACACAACTTGCTACACAACCAACAGCTAATATTAGTGATGCCCAAAAACCAGAAATCACAAAAGCCAAATTAGGATATATTCCCATTATTGAATCTGCACCTTTAATTATTGCTTTAGAAAAAGGATTTTTTGCTAAACATGGCATGAGTAATGTAGAACTTTCTAAACAAGCTTCTTGGGGTTCAGCAAGGGATAACGTAGAAATTGGTTCTGCTGGTGGTGGTATTGATGGTGGTCAATGGCAAATGCCAATGCCACACTTAATTACAGAGGGTAAAATTACCAAAGGTAATAAGCCCATTCCCATGTATGTTCTTGCCCAGTTAGTTACTCATGGTAATGCAATTGCGATCGCCAACAAACATCTAGGGAAAGGAATTAGTTTAAAACTTGATACGGCTAAACCCTTATTAGCCCAACTCAAAGCCTCCACACCATTTACCGCAGCGTTTACATTCCCCCACGTTAACCAAGACTTGTGGATTCGGTACTGGTTAGCAGCAAGTGGCATTGACCCAGATACAGATGTCAAATTATTAACAGTACCTGCGGCGCAAACTGTCGCCAACATGAAAACCGGGACAATGGACGCTTTCAGCACCGGCGACCCCTGGCCGTTCCGCCTTGTTAACGACAAAATCGGCTTCATGGCCGCCTTAACCGCCGAAATTTGGAAAAATCATCCAGAAGAATATTTTGCCATGAGAGGTGATTGGGTTGACCAAAATCCCAAAGCCACAAAAGCCTTATTAAAAGGTGTCATGGAAGCCCAACAATGGCTAGATAACTTTGATAACCGCAAAGAAGCCGCAGAAATTCTCGCCGCTAAAAAGTATTTTGGTTTATCTTCCCCAACAGTTTTAGCTGACCCATACCAAGGTAAATATGATATGGGAGATGGTCGGACAATTAATGATAAATCAATGGCTGCTTATTATTGGAAAGATAAAAAAGGTAGTGTTTCCTATCCTTACCAAAGTCATGATTTATGGTTCATCACCGAAAATGTGCGTTGGGGATTCTTACCCAAAGATTATATAGAAAATGGTGCAACCAAAGCCAAAGCATTAATCAAAAAAGTTAACCGCGAAGATATTTGGAAAGAAGCAGCTAAAGAATTGGGAATACCTGCTGCTGATATTCCCACCAGTACATCTCGTGGAGTTGAAGAATTTTTTGATGGAGTCAAATTCGACCCGGAGAAACCAGAAGAATATCTCAAGAGTTTGAAAATTAAAAAGGTCAGCGTTTAATAGGTAAATATATCTAAAAAGTAGAGATGTTCCCTAGAAAGTCTCTACACGGGTTTAAAAATGCAGATTTAATTTTCACAAAATACCCATTAATCATTCATAAATTAGAGGAAAAATCCATGACCATAGCCCAAAAACGTGCCACAAGTCCTAAATTAGAGAATAAATTTTTATCGGGTTTACAGAAACAAATTCCTGAACTTATTCCTCCAGCCATTGCGTTATTTATCTTTCTAGCCATTTGGCAAGTATTTTCTTGGACTCCAGGGGCAACATTACCAGGACCAATCCAAGTTATTCAAGACACTTGGATCTTGATTTTGTATCCCTTTTACGATAAAGGAGGCACTGATAAAGGGCTTTTTTGGCAAATCTGGGCTAGTCTCCAACGGGTTGCTATTAGCTATACACTAGCGGCAATTGTCGGTATTGCCTTGGGTGTTTTGATTGGTGTTAATAAAACCATGTCAAAAGCTTTAGATCCTTTGTTTCAGTTATTAAGAACAGTCCCTCCTTTAGCTTGGGTTCCTATTTCCTTAGCAGCATTACGCCAAAACGAACCAGCCGCATTATTCGTAATTTTCATTACCGCAATTTGGCCGATTCTCATTAATACTGCGGTGGGTGTCACTCAAATTCCTCAAGACTATAACAACGTTGCTAAAGTTCTCCAACTTTCTAAAAAAGAGTATTTCCTTAACATCTTAATTCCTTCAGCATTACCCTACATTTTCACAGGTTTAAGAATTGCGATTGGTTTAGCTTGGTTAGCGATTATTGCCGCAGAAATCGTGATGTCAGGTATTGTGGGAATTGGCTTTTTCATCTGGGACGCTTATCAAAATAATAACGTTAGTGAAGTTATTTTAGCTCTAGTTTATATCGGCGTTGTTGGTCTAATCCTAGATAAAATGATGGCTGCATTACAAAACTGGATTTTACCAAGTGAACAGAAATAGGGACTGGGGATTAGGGACTGGTGACTGGGAACTTTACTAATTACCAACTACCAATCACCAATCACCAATTACCAACTACCAACTACCAATCACCAATCACCAATCACCAATTACCAATTACCAAATAATATGTCTATATTTGTTGGCGTTGACCAAGTTGATAAAGTTTTTGAATTAACCGGTGGCGGTCAATATATCGCCCTCAAGGGTATTGATCTTCAAATTAAAAAAGGCGAATTTGTTTCTCTTATTGGTCACTCAGGTTGCGGAAAATCTACTCTTCTAAACATGATTGCTGGGTTAGATTTAGCCACAGAAGGTTTAGTCACTTTAGAAGGACAAAGAATTAAAAAACCTGGACCTGATAGAATGGTAGTATTTCAAAACTATTCGCTTTTACCTTGGCGAACAGTGAGAGAAAATATTGCCTTAGCAGTAGATTCCGTATTACATGGGATGCCCGCAGCGGAACGCAAAGCGATTATTGACAGACATATAGATATGGTCGGTTTACGCCCCCATGCTGATAAACAACCAGGGATGTTATCAGGTGGACAAAAACAACGGGTAGCGATCGCTCGTGCCTTGGCAATTCGTCCTAAACTATTACTATTAGATGAACCCTTCGGTGCTTTAGATGCCCTAACTCGCGGGAATTTGCAAGAACAATTAATGCAAATTTGTGAAGAGAATCAAGTTACCGCAGTCATGGTGACACACGACGTAGACGAAGCGGTTTTGTTATCTGACAGAATTGTCATGTTAACCAACGGACCAGAATCGAAAATTGGCGACATTTTAGAAGTAGATATTCCTCGTCCTCGCAAACGCATGGAAGTAGTAAAACATCCCAGTTACTACAGTTTGCGAAGTGAAATGATTTACTTCCTCAACCAACAAAAACGCATCAAGAAAATTCGGGCGAGAAAAACTGCTGCGGTGGTTCGTCATGGTTTAGAAAAAGTTAATTTAGAAATTGGCTTCTTACCCATTACAGCTTGCGCCCCCCTGGCGATTGCCAAAGAAAAAGGCTTTTTCATCAAACATGGTCTGGATGAGGTTAATTTAGTCCGAGAAAGCAGTTGGCGGGGAATTGTAGACGGGATGACAGGGGGATATTTAGATGCGGCACAAATGCCCTCAGGTATGCCCATGTGGTTAAGTTTAGGAGGAAATAAAAACCAACCTTTACCAGTTGTTACCGCCCTGACAATGACCCGCAATGGTAACGCCATCACCTTAGCCAAACGCTTTTATGATGAAGGTGTACATAGCTTATCTGACTTCAAAAATTATCTCCTAAAAACCCGCGAACAAACACACAGAATGGGAGTAGTTCATCCCGCATCCATGCACAACCTATTACTACGTTATTGGTTAGCAGCAGGAGGAATTGACCCCGACAGTGATGTGGTTATGAAAAATATCCCTCCTGCTCAAATGGTAGTAGATTTAAAAGGTGGAACTATTGACGGTTATTCTGTAGGTGAACCTTGGAATTATCGGGCAGCAGTTGAAGGTTCAGGCTTTACCATAGCCACAGATTTAGAAGTTTGGTTAGGACACCCTGGTAAAGTTCTAGGAGTACGAGAAGATTGGGCAGAAACTTATCCGAATACCCATATTGCCTTAACCAAAGCCTTATTAGAAGCTTGCCAATATTGTGCAGATCTTGCCAACGCCCAAGAAATTCGCCAAATTTTAGCAAGTCAGGAATATGTCAGCACAGATATTGAATATATCCAACTGGAAAACCCGAATAACGCTACCTGTGACTTAAATCATCCCATGCGGGAATATGCCCATCACCAATTTTATTCCGAGTCTGCCATTAATCGCCCCAGTCGGACCGAACAAATTTGGATTATGACTCAATTAGCGCGGTGGGGTGACACTCCCTTCCCCAGAAACTGGGTAGAAATCGTTGAAAGAGTTTGTCGAGTCCGCGTTTTCAGTACCGCAGCCAGAGAACTAGGCTTAGATATCAGTTACACCCGTCAACCCATTCAATTATTTGATGGTAAACCCTTCAACGCCGATGATCCAATTGCCTATCTTAACGACCTAAAAATCAAACGCGACTTCTCCATAGCCGAAGTCATTCTAGATGCCCCCAGAAGAACCGCAGCTTAAAAAAACCCTTTCTTCCTTTGCGTCTTTGCTCCTTTGCACCTTTGCGCGAAACCTCCTACCAATTACTAAACAATGCAAAACCGTAACTTGAAATCTACCAACACAGCTACAACCACAATCAGCCGTCAGCCTTTCCTAGAAATTAAAGACGTTTGCAAAGTTTATCCCACCAAAAATGGACCATTTACCGTTCTTGATGGTGTTAATCTCAACGTGGAGAAAGGTGAATTTCTTTGCGTTATCGGCCACTCTGGTTGCGGTAAATCAACTTTGTTAAACATGGTTTCTGGTTTTAACTTCCCCACAACTGGACAAGTTTTATTAGAAGGACAACCAATTACAAAACCAGGTCCAGATCGCATGGTAGTATTTCAAAACTATGCGTTATTACCTTGGATAACAGCTTTTGACAATATTTATTTAGCTGTAAATGCAGTTTATCCCACTAAGCCAGAAGCCGAAAAACGGGCTATTGTGAGAGATCATTTAGCAATGGTGGGTTTAGCTGATGCCATGGAAAAGAAACCCATGCAAATGTCTGGGGGAATGAGACAGCGGGTTTCTATTGCGCGGGCTTTAGCTATTCGTCCCAAAGTGTTGATTTTAGATGAACCTTTTGGGGCGTTGGACGCAATTACTAAGGAAGAATTACAAGAGGAATTGTTGAAAATTTGGAATGATAACCGTTGTACAGTTTTGATGATTACCCATGATATTGATGAGGCTTTATTTTTGGCTGATAAGTTGGTAATGATGACCAATGGACCTCATGCAAAAATTGGGGAAGTGATGGAAATTCCTTTTTCTCGTCCTAGAGATAGAGCGAGAATTATGGAAGATCCTCAATATTATCAATTGCGGAACTATGCGCTAGATTTCTTGTTTAACCGTTTCGCACATGATGATGTAGGTTAGAGAATTTTACTAAAAATATCATAATTTCTCGATATCCCCCCTTACTCGCCAATTCATCGGCAGGTAAGAGGGGATTATAGTTTTCCTGAATTATAATTAACATAACAGCAAGTATGGAGTGTATAATTCAGATATGTATATAAGCAGACAAAATATGGATCTATCTATGAAGTTCAAAATAATTGATATTCAAGAAGATACAAATCTTAATTGCTACTCTGTGCTTACAGTAGTGAGAATTCCTGATTTTATACAATTTATCAATGATATTCATGAACAAAAAGGCAACCTTGAAGAGCAGAGGGAAGTTTTAAAAATTAGGTCTGCTAAAATCATTCGTAATCAAATGGTGGAAGATTTGCAAAAAGGAGCAATTTTACCTCCTATAGTTTTAGGTTGTATGACTAATAGTGAGATCAATGAAGATAACTTTTTTACATTAATTGAAGAACAAAAACAAGATATCAGTATTTTAGATGGAATGCAAAGAATCCAAGCATTAAAAGAAGCTATAAAAGAAGATCATATTAATCATAATTTGAGAGTTGAATTTTGGCTTACTCAAGATGAATCAGCTTTATTATATAGAATGTTAATACTTAATTGTGGTCAAATTCGTTGGGAACTTGATAAACAATTAGAGGTAGTTTTTAAACCAATTCTCAAAAAATGGAGATATGATATTCCTCATTTAGATAATTTGATTGCTAAAAATTTATACAAACAGTCTGAAATTGTTCAACTATTTTTAGCATTTACTGCTAGAAGAATTAAAATTAAGACACAGGAACAATTAGCCGAATATCATGCTGCTTTAGACATTATGAGTTTAATTAGAGAAAAATCAGGAGCAACTATTGATAAATTTGAAGATATTTTTTCTATCATGATTGAAATTGATCACCTACTTTCAGAAATTGAAGATCGTTATATTTTTACTACTCACATTATAAGAGTTAGTTTTATCGTGGCTTGTGCAGAAAAAATATTTGGTTTACTAGGAAGCAATTTAGAAAAAGAACATGAAAGAGTAGAAGACAATTTTCAAGATACAATGATTAAATTAAATAAATTGCGAGATCAAATTAAATCTCAAAGCATCTATGAAAATCGTCAGTTTTTGGCTTTAGATATTTTGACAGAAAAGATACAATTTCTGCCCAAAATAAAACATGGTCAAGCTTTTTTAGATGCTTTTAAAGTAATTTTTTCTGAACCTGAAATTAACTCTTTTGCTGTGTGCTGGAATAAAATGTACTAAAAATATGAGCAGAACTATAAAAATACCAATTGCAAATGTTATAAACAAAATAAAATCTGTTATTCCTATACAAGAAAATTACACTATTTATGGTGATGAAACTTGTATAGATTGGTTAACATACCTTAAAATTGATAATAAAGTAAGGTTATTTCCTGATTTTTATAGTGCTTGGTTTACTTATCAAAATAATAATTATTTGGTATTAGTGAATCATGAATTTTTATCTAAAATTTCCAATTTTCTACAAGAAGAAACTCTTAACCCAGGTTCTTGGGTAGGCATTATTGATGAATTAGATTTATCTGTTAAAAAAGATACTGATATATCAAAATTAGAGGAAATTTTAGAAGGTGAGTGGAATATTAATAAAAAAGGATATAAAGAAGTCAATATAGAGGAAGAAATTAATGGAGTTAGCTTAAAAGATTACTTTCCAAGTATTGCTTTATATAAAATAATTAGCAGATTTTCTCAAAAAGAAGAATTAAGTCAAATTACAGGTATTGTATTAACCCAAAGCAATGGTTATTGCTTGTTACCATATAGTCCAGAAGTATTGCAAGAGTTTAAAAATATATTCGATAATGGAAACAAATATATTCCTTTTGAAAATATTTTGGCGAGTTATGTAGCTTCTGATTTTAAATTTGCTTATTTGGACTTGTATAGGTGCATCGAAAGATTACAACCTCTGTATTTTTTCAAGCCTTTTTATGATAAATTGGGATTGACGGGTAAATCTCTTGAAGAATTTTATAATGATTTTTTTGAAAATACAAAATTAGAACCTAGATTTCAAGATTCTTTTAAAAAGTTGCTGGAATCAATAAATATAGATTACCGATATGAATATCCTAACAAAAATAATGAACAAAATACTAGTCCTAGTAGTTATTTGAATAACCTGAGAAATCAAATAGTTCATTTACGTCCCAACCAAAAAAATGATTTATTACCCGAAACCGCTGATAATTGGAATATTTTAATATTAGATGTGCTAAGAATAGTTCAAAAACTTTATGAAGATAACCAAAACTTATTAAGTTAAATCACTGATAAATTTTCACCTGTAGGGGCGCAGGGTCTGCGCCCTCCATTATATTGCATCAAGCGTGATAACTACTATAACTAAAATCAAAGATTAGGCATGAACCATTAAATATTGGCCATTACCGTTGTATTCACCATTGCAACTGGCGAAATTAGCAACAAACCAAATTAAATAAAACCGCCAGATGCGGCGAAATTTGGCATAGTCCATCCCGTAGTCTAAATCTTTGACTATTGCCTGAGAATCATCAAAGTTTTTTAACCAACTAGCAAAAGTTCTAGAATAATTAGAGCCATTAATATACCATTGATCAATAGTTTTCAGGTCTTGATTATGGCTGGGAATCGCGTCATATTTCCAGTAACGACCATGAGGGAAAATGTATTTGTGAGTGAAAACACTGGAGATATTATTAGGGGTACGGACTGTAATAATGTGAATAAAAACCTTGCCGTTATCCTTGAGAAAAGATGCCAGCTTTTGAAAAGCCTTTGTTAAATTACCCACATGACAAAAAACGCCAATTGAGAGAATTTTGTCAAACTTTGTCTCAAATTGGGCATCGTTTATATCTCCTTCATAGAGAGTAAAACGACCGGAACTGAGGTAACTTTCAGGATCTTGCATTTTCTGACGCATATATTCACATTGGTTATGACTCAAGTTAATTCCTGTGAATTTGACATTGGGAAATTTGGCAAGAATATAATTTGCTACGCAGCCCCAACCACAGCCAAAATCTAAAATATGATCACCATCTTTTATTTCTAATTTGTCAATTACATCATCAATCATTTGCATTTGTGATTGTTCGAGATTTGCTGCTCCTTTTTCCCACAATCCCATGCTATATTTGGGATAAATAAGTTTTCCCTCACCTAACATGAGATTCAACATAGCTTGAGGCAAATCGTACTGAATCTTCATTAAATCCCGCGCACCTTCGGCGGTATTGTCTGTTTCTGTTAATACCCATTCGTAGGGGACAAGCAGGGATGGAAAATACTTAAAAAAGACAGGCATACAACTATCAAAAAGCGATCGCAACACAGCATCCGGTACTTCTAATCCGTTGATATAAGACTCGGCTATTGCCATTTGGACTGCGTTAATTGTACTAACTGCAAGACGGGTTGCTTTGTAAGCAATGGGACTTTTAGTATGTACATCTCCCACTATGGGAAGATGTTTTTCCATATTTTGTAAAATTGGTGATGAACTCATGTTTATATTGGGTTTGAAAGATGCCGCTATTTTATATCAATAAAACCAAGTCAAAATAATATTAAAGAATAGATATTTCTTTGGATAGATAGAATGAAAAAAAGAGGAATAATAAGTATATATATATATTCACTACGGCTGATAATTAAGTAAGTCAACACAATAAAACCAAACTGTGTAAAGAAATGTAAAATAGCTGAAAACTTCTTCTAACATACCTCTAAGATATAAGGTTGTGTTGCGCTGTCGCTTAACCCAACAAAGCAAAAAATGGACAAGGTATTGATGCTAAAACCATATTACTGTATTCTGTTCTATGACAAGTTATGTTTCAACCTTCTGATCATCTGCCGCTGATATTCTCAGAAAATAGATGTAGATAATTCGATATATAAACTACAAAAGGTGGACGCAATGAGTCTTCGCGCACTACTGTTAATAAATAGTAATTCTCGTCAAGGGCAAGAACGTTACCAAGAAGCAATAAATTGTTTAAATAAATTGGGTTTGGAAATAATTACAGAATCTACAGAACATCCAACTCAACTAGGGACTGTGATTCGGCGTTACCAACAGCAAATAGATTTGGTAATTGTCGGTGGTGGTGATGGTACACTTAATGCTACTATAGAGGCGATAATTGAGACTCAATTACCTTTGGGTATTTTACCATTAGGAACTGCTAACGACTTAGCCAGGACTTTAGCAATTCCCAACTCTTTACCGGAAGCGTGTCAAATTATTGCCTCTGGAAAGTTGCGAAGAATTGATTTAGGTTCTGTAAATGGGAAATATTTTTTTAATGTTGCTAGTCTGGGTTTAAGTGTAAAAATTACTCAACAATTAACTAAAGAAATTAAACGGCGTTGGGGTATATTTGCCTATGCAGCAATTGCATTTCAAGTAGTTTGGAAATCTCGCCCTTTTAGTGCAGAAATTCGTGTGAATAACGAATCAATTCATGTGAAAACTGTGCAAATTGCTGTGGGTAATGGTCGCTATTATGGTGGTGGTATGGCTGTAGTTCACGACGCAGCGATAGACGATCAAAGACTGGATCTTTATAGTTTAGAAATCGATCATTGGTGGCAAATTCTTCCCCTACTTCCGGCTATGCGTCAAGGTAGACATATTGATTGGCCGAACGTCCGCGCCCTTGAAGGTCAGGAATTTACAATATATACTAGAAAACCCCATTCTATTAACACAGATGGAGAAATTACAACCCATACTCCTGCTGTGTTTCGGGTGATTCCTCAAGCGATCGCAGTTTTAGCCCTATGACTATCATCTTAAACTATGATTTACCTGATTGATATGATTTATTTGATGGGATATGTAATTAAACAGGAGATGGTCAGTAAAGGAGGTAAAAAATGAAAATTAAACTATGATTTACCTGATTGATATGATTTATTTGATGGGATATGTAATTAAACAGGAGATGGTCAGTAAAGGAGGTAAAAAATGAAAATTAAACTCCTATCTGTCAACAAGGAAGCATCCAGCGGTTTTCACTCCTGAATTTTGCTGTATCATAAGAATCAGAAAAATCATTAAAATCATAGTTATGAATTTGCGCTTTTCTCAAGAAATTAAATCCCTTCTAGAACGTTTAAGTGAACAGCCACTAACTTTAGGTGATATCCTAGCGGAAACTTCCGAACGGGGTTTTAGCTTAGTAATCACATTACTAGTATTACCTTTTCTATTTCCCATGCCTCCAGGCTTAACCAGTCCTTTAGGTGGTGCTTGTTTATTATTATCATTGCAAATGGTTTTAGGGAGGAGAACACCTTGGCTACCCAAAAAAATCGCTAACTATAAATTTCCCAACGCCTTCGCTAAAATCATCTTACAAAATCTGCGTCGCGTGACTAGGGTATTAGAAAAAATTGCCCGTCCCCGACTACAAAAAGTCGCCAATCATCCTTTAATTTGGCGATTTAACGGGCTGTGCATCTCTTGGTTAACAATATTACTAATTTCCCCAATTCCCTTTACCAATCCCATTCCGACTGTGGGGATTTTACTTTTGGCAGTTGCTACTATTGAATCTGATGGTTTATTAATGTGTATTAGTTATGTCGCTACTCTCTTGATTACTATGCTATTTGGTTTTATTGGTTATGCGTTATGGTTAGCCCCCAACTTACTGCCTGCTATGTTCAAATAAAATTTTTGGCATTCCTGATCAAAATTTGTTAAGATATAAATCCCAAAGAAAAAAACCCTTAGCCACAAGCCAAGGGTAATGGTTTAATTAAGGTGCATCTACTATTTGAGTATCCACTGCTGATTCTGTTATGTCCGGATAACTTTCAATTTTGTATTCTCGTTCTTTCGAGAAAGTATGTTTTGTCACCAACTATAAAAAACTTAATATCCAATATGTTAGATATTTATTTAGTTAAATAATCAAAGAATATGGCGATCGCGATTGATTTTGGTACAAGTAACACAGTTATCACTCGTTGGAATTCTGTCACCCAACAAGCAGAAACCCTGAATCTACCTGGGTTATCCAGCCAACAATATCTTAATCCGCCACTAATTCCCAGTTTAGTTTATGTAGAAAATGCCAGCCTTGGTAAAATTATAGCTGGACAACAGGTACGCGATCGCGGTTTGGATCTGAAAACCGACACCAGATTCTTCCGGAACTTTAAACGGGGAATTGGTGCAGATATCCAGGGTTTTTTACCGGAACTTGATGGACAAAACATTAGCTTTGAACAAATAGGAACATGGTTTTTAAGCAAAGTAATTGCAGAATTAGCACCTTTAGAAGGGGGAATAGATTCCTTGGTTTTAACCGTACCAGTAGATAGTTTTGAAGCCTATCGTCACTGGTTAGGGAAAGTTTGTCAATCATTAGCCGTCGAACAGGTGCGGATGTTGGATGAACCCACTGCTGCGGCTTTGGGGTATGGTTTAACAGATCAAGGAACTCTCTTAGTCGTTGACTTTGGTGGTGGAACTTTAGATTTATCTTTAGTGAGTTTAGATCAAGGTACACAAGCCAAGACTAAACCTCTAGGATTTCTTCTCAAATGGGGTGATAAAAATCTGGGTGAAAATTCTCAACAAAAGACTAAAACAGCCCGTGTATTAGCAAAAGCAGGGCAAAATCTAGGCGGAACTGATATTGATAATTGGATAGTAGATTACTTTGCTAAAACCCAAGGATTGCCAGTTAGTTCTCTCACAGCGCGACTAGCGGAACAGTTGAAAATTCAGCTATCTCACCAAGATAAAGCTAGTGAAGTTTATTTTCATGATCAAACTTTTGAAAGTTATGAAATGGATCTTGATCGTTACACCTTTGAAAATATTTTGCAGGAAAACGGATTTTTTGATAAACTGCATGATGTAATGATGACGCTATTACAGCAAGCGCGACGCTACGGTATAGAAATTGATGATATTAATGCAGTATTATTAGTTGGGGGAACTGTACAGTTGCCCGTAGTGCAAGCATGGATAGAACAATATTTTGAACCAGAAAAAATCTGTCGTCAATTGCCTTTTGAAGCAATCGCTCAAGGGGCGTTACAAATAACTCAAGGGATAGAAATTAAAGACTATCTTTATCATAGTTACGGTGTGCGTTATTGGGATCGCCGCAATCAACGTCATAGTTGGCATCCAATTATTAAAACTGGACAACCTTACCCCATGACTCAACCCGTAGAATTAGTTTTGGGTGCTTCTGTGGAAAATCAACCCAGCATTGAGTTAATTATTGGGGAATTGGGCGCCCAAACAGGTGGAACAGAGATATACTTTGAGGGCGACCGCTTAATTACTCGTCAGCTTGATCATGGTGCAACTACTGTTAAGCCTCTCAATGATACAGTAAATGCCAGTAAAATTGCCAAACTTAAACCTCCAGGATTTCCGGGAAGCGATCGCATTAAAATCTATTTTCAAGTTGATGAACAACGGTTTTTAAGAATTACTGTTGAGGACTTATTAACAAATAACATCCTATTAGAAAATCAACTTGTAGCCAAATTAATTTAATCCAGATTTTCCGCCAATAAATCAAACAAGAGAGGCTTTATAGTAGTATAAAAATTTACTAATAAAAAACTAGTAACAAAAAAATCTAAATTTTCCTGATCACAGGCTGCTATTTTCAGTCGAATAAACGCATAATGGAAATGTGACTGATTTATTAGCCCCTTTACAATCCCTACAACAGGGTAACTGGTTCAAATTAATTTGCGGAGCCAGTTACCAACATCTTCCTGCGGTCAGAAACTTAACATTAGCCTACACCTTGGCTGGTGCTGACTGTATAGATGTAGCAGCAGATCCGGCAGTCATTGCCGCCACCCAAGAAGCTTTACTGGTAGCCCAAAGCTTGAGATATAATGCCCAAAAGCGAGGCTTTGCCTTTACAGGTAATTTGCCCTTGTTGATGGTCAGTCTCAATGATGGCGAAGATCCCCATTTTAGAAAAGCTGAGTTTAATTCTCAAGACTGTCCCCGCGATTGTTCCAGACCATGTGAAAAAATTTGTCCAGCCCAAGCAATTTTATTTAACAATACCAAAGATGATTTTTCTGGAGTAATCGCTGAAAAATGTTATGGCTGTGGCCGTTGCATTCCTATCTGTCCTTATGGTACAATTTATACAAAATCTTATGAGTCAACGCCAGGGGAGATCGTACCATTGATCATGTCAACGGGAATAGCAGCCGTAGAAATTCATACTCAAGTGGGGCGGTTGGCAGAATTCCAACGGTTATGGAACGCGATGACACCTTGGGCAGATCAATTAAAGTTAGTAGCCATCAGTTGTAACGATGGAGAAGGTCTAATTAATTACCTAAAAGCTATTTATGATTTAATTATCCCCCGTCCCCAGTTTTTAATTTGGCAAACTGATGGACGTTCAATGAGTGGTGATATTGGTGATGGTACAACCATAGCCACAGTGAAATTGGGGCAAAAAGTTTTGGCAGCAAACCTACCGGGATATGTGCAGTTAGCAGGCGGCACTAATAGCTACACCGTCCCTAAATTAAGGGGAATGGGATTGCTGAAAGAGGCAGGGGGGAAAGAGTCCCCAGCTTTTATCTCTGGGGTTGCCTATGGTAGTTACGCCCGTGTATTGCTGTCACCCATTCTTGACCAGTTAGAAAAAAAGGAGGTGATTAACACTGATAGTCAAGGCAATATTCGCCTGGAATCAGAACCGGAATTACTATGGGAGGCTGTAAGGCTTGCCCATACTCTCGTTTCCCAGATTAAGTCTGAGCAGTCGCGCTCATCGCTCCAAGCATATCTCTAAAAACGTCAAGTCACCAATAGAAAGCATGACGATTACAGAAGATCTCCAAAAGTTGTTAGACATTTTGCCCCAAGACCTTCAAGAAAAACTAGAGCATCATCCTAATGGAGATAATTTAGTTGAAGTGGTTTTGGATTTAGGCCGTCGTCCAGAAGCTCGGTTTCCCCATGTAGCTGAGTATTTGAGCGAAACACCAGTCACTCAAGCACAGATAGATGATTGCATTCAACGAGTGGGAAATTTTGGGGGGGATAATCGGGCAGGAATTGAGCAAACTTTGCATCGGATCAGTGCTATCCGTAACCGTAGCGGTAAGATTATTGGCTTAACTTGTCGGGTCGGCAGGGCGGTATTCGGAACAATTGCCATGATCCGCGATTTGGTGGAAACTGGTCAATCAATTCTCATGCTAGGTCGTCCGGGTGTTGGTAAAACCACGGCTTTAAGGGAAATTGCCCGTGTGTTGGCAGATGACTTAAATAAGCGAGTGGTCATTATTGACACATCTAACGAAATTGCTGGGGATGGTGATGTTGCTCACCCCGCCATTGGTCGGGCGAGACGGATGCAAGTTTCTAAACCAGAGTTACAACATCAGGTGATGATTGAGGCTGTGGAAAACCATATGCCAGAAGTGATTGTCATTGATGAAATTGGCACGGAATTGGAAGCTTTAGCAGCCCGAACCATTGCCGAACGGGGGGTGCAATTGGTAGGAACTGCCCACGGTAATCAGATTGAAAACCTGATTAAAAATCCCACTCTGTCTGATTTGGTGGGGGGGATTCAGGCTGTGACTCTAGGAGATGATGAAGCTAGACGGCGTGGTTCGCAAAAGACAGTTTTGGAACGCAAAGCGCCACCTACTTTTGAGATTGCTGTGGAGATGCTGGAACGGCAACGCTGGGTAGTTCATGAATGTGTGGCGGATACGGTTGATACTTTGTTACGTGGTCGTCAACCGACTCCACAAACGAGAACTGTTGATGACAATGGCAAGGTTGGCGTTGTTAGACAGTTGGCTGTGGTCAATGGTGGCAATAGCAATGGTAATGGCAATGGACACATTGCTAATGTGGAGGAATCTTTCCTCTCTGCTCAACCTAATGGTTGGCGTTCTTCTGGACAAATGGTGGCTTTACCACCTTTATCTTTAGATCGGGAAAGACCGACGGGACGCAGTGAATTTGACCGTTTGTTGGATGAATCTTTCAATTACTCGGAAAGTTTTGATTTTGCCAGCCGCAAACAAGCAGGTCCCAATGGGGAAGATTTACCATTGCACATTTACCCCTATGGGGTGAGTCGTCACCAATTGGAACAGGTGATTAATGTGTTAACTTTGCCAGTGATATTGACCAAGGACTTGGATAGTGCTGATGCTATTCTGGCTTTGCGATCGCACGTCAAGAATCACGCTAAGTTAAGACAAATGGCTAAGGCTCGTCATGTACCCATTCATGTGATCAAGTCTAGTACAATTCCCCAAATTACTCGCAGTCTCCGCCGCTTACTGAATATTGATGATCCAGATATTGGCGATGACCGAGAGTTACAACTGTTATTACACAACGGTGGTGATGATGAAATGGACGCTTTGGAGGAGGCGAGGCTTGCTGTGGAGCAGATTGTCATCCCTAAAGGTCAGCCTGTGGAGTTATTACCCCGTTCTTCCCAAGTGCGGAAAATGCAGCATGAGTTGGTGGAACATTATCGTCTCAAATCCGATAGTTTTGGTGATGAACCTAATCGGCGGTTAAGAATTTACCCGGCGTAGGTTGTTGATAATTTTCCCCTGAAAGGATTGTTTTTACATCTTTTCAGGGGATTTGGACATTTTACCGCTGTAGTAATGTTGGTAATATTTCTGGAACTGGACTAGGTTTAGCAATTGTGAAAAAATCAGTGGAAGCACATGGAGGAGAAATTACTTTTGCAAGTGAAGTTAATGTAGGAACAACTTTTAATGTTGTTATTCCTTTAATGAAATAATAAGATTAAGATCCCCGACTTCTAACATGAATCTACAATTTAGTTATAAGATAAAAAAGAAGTCGGGGATCTAAATTGGGGATCATAAGATTAAGATCCCCGACTTCTAACATGAATCTACAATTTAGTTATAAGATAAAAAAGAAGTCGGGGATCTAAATTGGGGATCTAAATTTGTTGATTTTTTAAACATTCCTGGATAAATCTTTGAGGTATTTCTCTACTTTCTCCCCAATGTTGATGAATATAGGAAGCATGAACATTAGGTAAATACCAACCTTCAAAACCTGTATTTTCATCACAATCATAGCGATAGGTATTAAATAATGGTTGGGGAGAATTAGTGATTAAATGAGAACGATGAAATTCATGGCCAAAAATATGTTTATTGCTATCAAGTAAAAAAGTATTTTCTAAAATTACCGCGCGACGATATCCTAATGTTAATCTTTTATCCATTTGTGCATGAGTGGGTAATATTCCCACCATTGGCCAGGAGTTACCGTCAAAGTCAATAATTTGCTCACACAAATACATCAATCCTCCACATTCAGCAATTGTGGGTATTCCTGCTGAAATTGAATTTTTGACTGCTTGAATTAGGCTAATATTTGCAGCTAATTGTGGTGCAAATACTTCAGGAAATCCACCACCAAAATACATTCCTTGGATATCTTTTGGTAATTGAGAATCATTTAATGGACTCCAAAATACTAATTCTGCTCCTAATTGTTCTAGTAAATCTAAGTTATCTTGATAATAAAAATTAAAAGCTTGATCTCGCGCTACGGCAATTTTTACTGAGGAATTGGTAATTGGTAATTGAGAATTGGGAATTGGGGAAGATGATGATTTTAAAAGTGGTAGAAGTTTGTCCCAATCAAAGTAAGTATCACCTATATCTGCTAAACTATTAATTATCTGATCTAATTCTGGTAATTCTGAAGTGGGAATTAAACCCAGATGACGGTCAGGAATGGTAATGTTATCTTGTCTTCTTAAAACACCAAGTATGGGTAATTGTAAAGGTGCAAGGGAAGTTTTTAATAATGATAAATGTCGATCACTTCCCACCCGATTTAATACCAAACCAGCAACTTTAATTCTACTATCTAAAGAACAATAACCGTGTGCAATTGCGGCTACTGAACCCGATAAGCGACTACAATCTATTACTAAGATGATGGGAATATCTAATAATCTGGCAACGTGCGCTGTACTCGCAAAGTCTGTTTTTCCATTTGTATTTGCTAACTGACCAATACCATCAAATAAACCCATTACACCTTCAACTAAAGTATATTCACTTTGCGGAGAATGATGGTTAAAGCATTTTTGAATATAATTTTCTGAAGTTAGTACAGCATCTAAATTTCGACAAGGAAGACCAGTTACATATTGATGAAACATAGGATCAATATAATCGGGTCCGACTTTAAAAGATTGTACTTTCACACCACGACGACGTAAAGATGCTAATAGGGTAAGTGTAACTGTTGTTTTCCCGACTCCACTCCGTTCTCCAGCAATAATTATAGACATAGATTAGTAAGTAAAAATTAAATAACCCCTCCCTAACCCTCCCCTTGCTAAGGGGAGGGAACCGGATTTTCTAGTTTCCCCCCTTAGTAAGGGGGGATTAAGGGGGGTATTTGTGATTTTGTGTAAACTATAGCAGCTTTAATATTACCAAGAATCGTGACTAAATATTCTCTGATCCTTCCCGTTCTCTTTCTTCAATTTTTGTTGGAGAAATCATACTGTTGATTTTTTCAATATCTGTCATCATGATAATAACACCTTTTACTGTTTCATTCATTAGGGGACTACAGGCAATATAACATTGGATTTGTCTGCCGCGACGATTAGTGCTATTAAGGAGTATTTCCTGGAATTTCTTTTTACCGGACATAATATCACGAATTGGATTTCGTAATTTTTCTACAGGTAAACCAATATCCAAGCTAAACCAAGATTTATGAACTACTTCCTCACTGTGTAAACCCCACATATCTTCAACTGTATGATTCCAAATTAAAATATTCAAGTTATTATCTAAGACTACCATTCCCATTTGCAGACAGCCTAAAATAGAAGAAAGAAAAATATTACTTTGGTCAAGTTCACTGGTGCGGTCGCTTAATTCATGATTAATTGTTTGTAACTCCTCATTAGCCGATTGCAGTTCTTCATTCATTGTCTCCATTTCTTGATTTGTTGATTGCAATTCTTCATTGGTTGTTTCTAATTCTTCATTGGTAGATTGTAATTCTTCATTGGTTGTTTCTAGCTCTTCATTAGTTGATTGCAATTCTTCATTGGTTGTTTCTAGTTCCTGTCGAGAACGTTGTAATGCTGTTTGGAGTTTCAGATAACGGGTGACATCATTAAAGGTAACTGTTACACCCAGAATAATTTGATTATGATCTTGTAAAGGAATCACCCGCACATCTAAATTTTGAATTTCTGAATTAGACTGATAACGTTCAACATTTGTGAGTATAATCGGATGATGTTCATTATATACTTGCTCAATTACTGAGCGTAATTCCACAGGTCTATAGGATAATTCTAAATCCTGAAAAGGGCGATTTAAATCCTTTATTGTCAGACCAAATAAATTACGAGCTTGTTCATTAATCATAATTAATATGCCATTATTATCTACTACAACTTGGGCGCTAGATGCTGTATCAAAAGCCAAATCTCTAATGCGTATTTCTTGAGAAAAATTACTAGTTGATCCTTGATTTTCTAAATTGTTCATAACTAGTTGACGACTGCGGAGGTTTCCTAAAGCTACTTTTTCAAATACACGGTCTTTTAAATCTATAGGGATAAATAAATTAGAGTGCATAACTAGCATTTCTGCTTTTCCTAAAAACAGATAGCCATGATCATTAAGAGCAAAATGAAAGCGATTGATAATCTTTCCTTGGGTTTCCGAATTAAAATACATTAAGGTATTGCGACAAATCAATAAATCTAACCGAGAAATCGGTGCATCTTGAAGTAAATCATGACGACCAAAAATTACACAACGACGCAAATCTTGGCGAAAAACATAATTTTTATTGACTATATCAAAATATTTATCGCGTAATTCTAACGGGACTTCATCAATATTTTTGGTTGAATAACTAGCTTGACGAGCTTGAACGAGAGCTTCTTCATCTACATCTGTTGCGTAGATTTTTACCCGATTACGAAACTTTTCTATTCCCAATATTTCCGCTATTACTATTGCTAAAGTGTAAGCTTCTTGCCCAGAAGCACAACCAGCACTCCAAAATCGAATCTGTTGATCTGGTTGTTTATTTTTGATGATATTAGGAATAACTTCTTTGGCTAAATATTCCCACGCTGAAGCATCTCTAAAAAAAGCGGTGACGTTAATTAAAATAGTATTAAATAAATTTTTAAACTCATCTGGATGAACTTCTAAATAATCTTGATAATTGCCAAAAGTATCTATATTTAAAGTCTCCATTTCTTTCGTAACACGGCGCATTAAAGTTGAACGTTTATAACCTGTGAAATCAAAGCCTCGGTTGATTCGTAAATATTCGAGGAGGTTTTCAAAATCAGGGTCTTTCTGTGGGACATTCATAAAATAAATCAGGATTTTGCTAAGAGGTTGTTTGAAAAGTATTATATGAAACCCATAATCTCCAAAAACCTAACCCCCCTTCCCTACAAGGGAATGGGGGTTTTAAAGCCTCTCCCCTGGTAGGGGAGAGGTTTGGAG
>NZ_JAQMTJ010000152.1:0-13125 GCF_028330815.1 Dolichospermum lemmermannii CS-548 | reverse complement strand
TTTAGTTTGTGTGACAGTTGCCTGTTGCTTTCTGAGTTCGAGGATTGATGGTGTGGTAGTTTGGCTGAAGGGGATGGGTTTAAGTTCATTAGCTTTTAGGGCTAAACCTCCCAGTAATAGCGGAAAACCATAGAAAAATCCTACTAGATTGAGGGTAGCGTTATCCATGAAGTAGGCAACAAAACCTGTGATGGTGAGTATACTACCTACTGTTAAACCAAGTGTTCCCAAAGAAATTCCGCCGAGCATAATTTAAGCTTAGTATAATTTATTTTCATCTTTTATTATCATCGCTGATTGGTGGCAGATTGGGAAAGGGATATGGAGATTTTTCCTTACTTTATCTTATGGATGAATTGTAGCCACTAAAGGTTAATTTTTATGCAAATTTTTCATAAAAAACTGTTTTTTGCATAATACTGGGGCGACAGATTCAGCACTTATGAAACTGGGATATTATCATAGTGCATCTCCAAAATATGTTATTCATCACCGAATATCAAGTCTAATATCCTCACCAATATACATTTAGTCTGATAGTTGTGTAAGTCTGAAGACTATTTAAAATATATATATTTATTGACTGAAGAAGAATTTACAGCAGGGTACGTTAATTAAGCTATGGTTGAGATCACCGACTTCTCCGATTAATTATTTTCATGAGAAAATTGATCAAAAAAGTCGGTGATATTGGCAGAGGTTATTATTCACTTTTGCTGCAACTAATGAGAGTTTAATTTATGCCTACAGATCGTAATGTCATAGACATAATAGTTTTTTGAGAATTAGCTTCTGGACAGTTATCACAAGGACATCTTTGAATATAACTACCATCAGGTTGTAATTCCCAAGCATGACGATTGTCTGCCAACATAATTCCTAAAATCTCTTGCAAGTCCTTAGCAATATCTTGGTCTTTAATGGGGGTAATGACTTCCACTCGACGATCTAAATTGCGACGCATCCAGTCCGCACTACCAATATATATTTCTTCTTGACTATTGTTGTAGAAGTAAAATATGCGGGAGTGTTCCAAAAAGCGACCAATAATGCTGATGACGCGAATATTTTCGCTCAGGTTTGGCACTCCGGGACGCAAACAACAAATACCGCGAATAATTAGGTCAATTTGTACACCTGCACGAGAAGCTTCGTATAGTGTAGAAATGATTTGTGGATCAACGAGGGCATTCATTTTAGCAACGATGCGACCAGAAAATCCATTGTGGACATTTTCAATTTCGCGCTTAATTAATTCCAGAAAGCGATCGCGCATATTCACAGGTGCTACCATAATTTCTCGATAGGATTTTTGGCGAGAGTAACCTGTTAAGAAATTAAACACATCTGTTAAATCTGCACCTAATTCTTCCCGACAACTAAATAAGCCTAAATCTGTATAGAGTCGTGCAGTTTTTGGGTTGTAATTCCCTGTACCAATGTGTACATAACGGCGCATTCTGTCTTTTTCCCGGCGCACTACCAGAACAATTTTGCTATGGGTTTTTAAACCAACTAAACCATAGACAACATGAACACCAACACTTTCTAAACGCCTTGCCCAGTAAATGTTATTCTCTTCATCAAACCGGGCTTTTAATTCGACTAATACAGAAACTTGCTTGCCATTTTCTGCCGCAGCAATTAAAGCATTAACTATGGGTGAGTCCCCAGAAGTCCGGTAAAGAGTCATTTTGATGGCAAGAACATGAGGATCATGGGCAGCGCTAGTAATAAAGCGGACTACTGTACCAGAAAAGGATTGATAGGGATGGTGGACGAGTAAATCTTTTTCGCGAATGATGGAAAAAAAGTCTCTTCCTTCTTCTAGTTCGGGAACGTCAGCATCAATACAGGGTTCTCTGAGCCGTTGCAAGCGGGAAGGAACAACAGATTGACGGGGGGGATCTTTAAGTTCTGGTAATGGTAATGCCAGAAAATACATTAAATCCCGCAGTGCTAAAAGACCATCAATTTCATAAATATCGCTTTCGGTTAATCCCAAATCTGGTAAGAGCCGGGAACGAATTGATGCGGGGGTTTGGGAGCGAATTTCTAACCTGACGGTATTTCCACCCATGCGGCGTTTGCGAAGTTCCTGTTCAATAGCTAATAACAGGTCATCTGCTTCGTCTTCTTCTAGTTCCAGATCAGCATCACGGGTAATGCGGAAGGGGTGATATTCTTGGATACTCATCCCCGGAAAGAGGGATTCTAAGTTATGAGCGATCGCTTGTTCTAAGGGAACTCCGATCCAATGAGCAGTTTTACCATCTTCCTGAATTCCCAACTCTGGTGGTAAGGGTAAAAATTGTGGCAAGACTTTCGGGACTTTAACTATAGCAAAAGACTCCTCCTCAGTATCGGGATTTTTGACCACCACTGCCAGGTTTAAACTGAGATTAGAAATGTGGGGAAAGGGATGACCAGGATTAACAGCGAGGGGAGTTAGCACCGGAAAAACCTGTTCTTCAAAATAGTTATTTAAGTAATTTCGCTGTCTTTGATTCAGTTCTATGTAATCGAGAATATAGATTCCCTGTTTTACTAACTGTGGTCGCAGAACTTCCTCAAATTCTGCGTTATGTTTTTTGAGTTGGGGAGTCAAATGCAGACGAATATCATCTAGCTGTTTTGCTGGTGTGCGTCCATCCGGCGTTAATAAATTAATACTGGCTTCTACCTGTTGCTTTAAACCTGCTACTCGTACCATAAAGAACTCATCCAGATTGGAACTAAAAATGGCCAAAAATTTCAGCCTTTCCAACAGAGGAGTTCTGGGATCACAAGCCTCATGTAAGACCCGATGATTAAATTCTAGCCAACTTAATTCACGGTTAATATAGTATTGTGGATCGCTCAGATTTATGGAATCAGAATTCTTTTTTGGTTTTGCCATGATCACCTAGATTAAGGCAGATATTGCCCATAGAGCATGAATATCAATATCTTAATGGCTGGGGCATAGATTTTAACAATTCTTGGTATAGAAACCTGATTAAGTTTTAAAGTGGGTATTTTTATGTATAGAAAATAATTATTTTTTGATAAAATATTTCGATTTAAATGTTTCAATAGTAACTGAGTAATTTATTCGATTAGATCACACAAGGATAGGAAGCATGAAATCATACTCAGCTCATTTTATTCGCACGGAAGATTTTGCTCTGGCACAAACTAGTACAGTGTAAGTAAGATAACCATTAAAAATCCCTAAAAAGCTTATACAATCTGCTTTTTTAATTTTTAATTGTTAATTTTTAATTCCGCCCTGCGCTACTAGTGGTCTGTCAAATTTATTTTGACGGGTTTTTGGTAGTGCGGGCATACTATGGCTAACGCCACGCTGCGCTATCGACAAGTGTTACAGTGAGCTTGCGATGCCCTGAGCTTGCGATGCCCTGAGCCTGTCGAAGGGTCGAAGGGTCGAAGGGTCGAACTGCTCAGTACAAGTCTTGCCCGCGTGAGCGAGACGCTCACACTACAGTCCCCCGAATTTTTAAAGAAGTCGGGGATCTCGATTTTGAAAGCTTATTAATTTTATGTCTATTTATCTGTTTCAAGCTACTCGTCGGCGGTTAGCGATTTGGTACACTACTATAACTGCGATTTTACTATTATTATTTGCCAGTGGAGTATATTTGTATGTTCGCAGTACATTAATTGAAAGAATTGACGATACATTGTATCATGTGGTGGAAGTTGTCGAGCGCTCTTTGGTAATTGAACCGATAAACTTTCAACCAAATCAAGTGCGAGTAAATGTAGAAGCTAGTTTTCCTAATAATGCTGAAAATGCCGAAGATGATCGGATTGATTTAGAGTGGTTTAGTCCTAATGGTGAATTATTATGGTCAACTTTTTCACAAATATTAGATATTCCTATTCATACTCATCATACAGGTGAAACTGTACGAATAGAGGGAATGGGAGGATGGGGAGAATCTGCACAGTTATTTAGACAAGTTACAAAAAGGATAGAAAAAGGAAGACAGGTTTTAGGATATTTACGAGTAAGTCATCCTTGGTTTGAGGTAACGAAACCTAGCAGAGAATTAATTTTTGATTTGGCTTTAGGTATCACTCTAATGATCTTGTCAGTAGCCGCTAGTGGTTGGTTTTTATCTGGCAAAGCTATGGAACCAGTTGGAGAATCTTACCAACGCTTAAAACAATTTACTGCTGATGCTTCCCATGAATTAAGAAGTCCGATTGCTTTGATTCAAACTAATGTGCAAATTGCTTTGGCTGATTTGGATGCACGGGAAGAAGAAAAAAATACAGTTCAATATAAACAACAATTAAAAGTAGTTGAACGACTTACTCAACGATTGGGAAAGTTAGTTAATGATTTGCTATTTTTGGCTAGACAAGATAGTGGGATTAATACAGATTTATTTTCATCTTGTCCTCTTGATGCTTTGTTAATGGAAGTTGTAGAAGAACAACAATTTGTAGCTAGAGAAAAACAAATTAATCTGGGTTTGAACTTAGTTGATTCTCCGTTGACGGAAGTTAATCCCGAATTATTAGAAAACTGGTTTACTCTCACGGGAAATTGGGAGCAATTAGTCAGATTATTTACAAATTTGATTGGTAATGCCTTGCAATATACTCCACCCCAGGGAGTAATAAAAGTAGAGTTAGCAAGAATAGAGGGGATAAATCGAGTTACAGGAATGCGTTACACTAATTCTCATTTACAAGTAAAAGTTAGTGATACTGGCTCTGGTATTCCTGCGGACGCGCTGCCAAAATTATTTGACCGCTTTTATCGAGTTGATCCGGCACGAAGTCATAAAGGTGGGAAAACGGCTACAGCCACAACTACTGGTTCAGGATTAGGATTAGCGATCGCTCAAGCCATTATCGAGCATCATCAAGGACAAATTCAAGTAGCCAGCAATCTGGGTGAAGGTACTACTTTCACTGTGATTCTACCCATTTTTGATAAGAGGAGTCAGGAGTCAGGAGTCAGGAGTCAGGAGGAGGAAGAAGAAGAAGAAGAAGAAGAAGAAGAAGAAGAAGGAAGAAGGAAGAATAAAATTACTCATTGACAACTGACAACTGACAACTGACAACTGACAACTGACCAATGACAATTGACCAATCTATCTGATAGCGTGGCGTTAGCGATAAGATTCCAATATTCGGACTAGTAGGTGGTAGTGTGCCAAAATATATTCGGTTGATTTCTCTTTTAGTTGCCTGTAGTGTATGGAGTTTGCCAAAAGCTGCTCATGCTCAAGCATTCATTCCGCATACAGTGCAAGTTGATAATGCTCAATTAGAGAAACAGGGCTTGAATTTAGCCCAGCAAGCGGCTCAATTAGCTCAGTTTCAGCAGGTTGAACCAGCTTTGCTCAGAGCGCAGTTGGCTACGAAATTAGCCCCGCAGAATGACAAAGTATGGTGGCTACTGGGGAGTTTGCATTTACAAAATAAAGAATTTGATCAGGCTGTTACCTCCTTGAGCAAAGCCCAAACCCTCAATCCTAAAAATCCTGAAGTGCAGTTTGCGTTGGGTTCAGCTAAGTTTCAAAAAAAAGATTACCAAGGAGCTATTACCAATTATCAAGCTGGTTTGAAATTAAAACCCAATTATTCTGGAGGGTTGTTTGATTTGGGCAATGCTTACTTGATGTTACAGAAATTCCCAGATGCGATCGCTCAATTCAATTTAGCAGTCAACCAAGATAAAAAGTTTTGGCCAGCAATTAACAATATTGGTTTAATCAAATACGAACAAGGTGATGTCACCGGAGCGATCCAGCAATGGCAAACAGCAGTTAGCATTGATAAAAAAGCCGCAGAACCTTTATTAGCTTTAGCCGTAGCTTCCTATAATCAGGGCGATAAACAAAAAAGTTTACAAATGGGAGTATCCGCGCTCCGCATAGATTCCCGTTATGCTGACTTAGATTTTCTCAAAGAAAACCTGTGGGGCGATCGCTTACTTACAGACACCAAAAAATTCTTAGAATTACCACAAATTAAATCAGCCTCACAGCCCCAGGAGGAAGCACCCTAGTACCGCAGGGCGGAAGTCAAAAGTCAAAAGTCAAAAGTCAAAACTAATATACAGTAAGCTTTTTGGCGATTGAATATGGTTGCTTTATTTACGCCGTGATGTACTGGTGGTAGGGAGCAGGGAGCAGGGGGAAGGGGGCAGGTAGCAGGGGGAAAGAATTTGCCAATGACCGGATGACAACGGACAACGGATAACTGACAACGGACAACTGACAACTGACAACTGACTATTCTGGTGGTAAAAGAGCCATAATTTGGTCAATAAACAGTTGGTGATCAACCACAGGCTTAGAAATATAAGCATCAGCACCGCTTTGGTTCAAAAAATTCTCCCGATCTCCTTCCATCGCGTGTGCGGTCACTAAAATCACTGGTAAGTTGGCTGTTTGTCGGTTAGACTTTAACATTTGTGTAATTTTGATCCCATCAACAGACTTACCTTGGTATACACTACGTGATAGGGACACATCCATTAAAATCAGGTCAATTTCACGAGCTTGGGCAATTTCCATGACCTCTTCTACATTTTCCGTATGTTTTACCCCCAATCCCCCGCGTTTACTCAGAATTTTAGAAAAAACGCGAGCATTAATTAAATCATCTTCCACAATTAGAACAGTTTTCATGAGACTTTATATTAAATAGGGTTAACACCTGACCAATCTGTATTGTATTTTTAATAATCTATAAGCTTGGATCACATCAAGGATAATACTACTGCTTTTTATCTTCATGAGTATCAAGATTGTGTGAGTATTTCTATTTAATCCGTTATGCTGTGATTGCGGAGCGTGTCAACTTCTAGCGGCTGTTGTGTAGTCAAAATTCAGGGAAAAACCTCATGGCAAAACAGTTAAACCTTCTCTCCAAGGGACAGGTCATCACCACCGCCCTACACACCGAAATGCAACGGTCATACCTAGAATATGCCATGAGTGTGATTGTGGGGCGAGCCTTACCAGATGTTCGAGATGGGTTAAAACCAGTACATAGGCGGATTCTATATGCCATGCACGAACTCGGTTTAACACCAGATCGACCTTACCGAAAATGCGCTCGTGTAGTGGGAGACGTTCTCGGTAAATATCATCCTCACGGTGATCAATCAGTTTATGATGCCTTAGTTCGGCTAGTCCAAGACTTTTCCAGCCGTTATCCCTTACTGGGAGGACATGGTAATTTTGGTAGCGTTGATAATGACCCACCGGCAGCCATGCGTTACACGGAAACCCGTCTTGCACCGGTGGGACATGAGGGAATGTTGGCGGAAATTGCCGACGAAACTGTGGATTTTACTGGTAATTTCGACAATTCCCAACAAGAACCAACCGTACTCCCGGCTCAATTACCATTTTTGTTACTGAATGGTTGTGCAGGAATTGCCGTAGGTATGGCTACAAATGTCCCCCCCCACAATTTGGGAGAAATCGTTGATGGCTTAATCGCCTTAATTGACAACCCAGAGTTAAGCGATGAAAAATTATTTCAATTAATTCCTGGTCCCGACTTTCCTACTGGTGGGGAAATTGTTGATCATGGCGGCATTAGAGAAGCCTATACCACTGGTAAAGGTAGTATTATCATGCGCGGCATCGTCACAATGGAAGAAATTCCTGCCACCAGGGGAACTAAACGCCGGACAGCATTAATAGTCACTGAACTGCCCTTTCAAGTTAATAAGGCTGGTTGGATTGAAAAAATCGCCGATTTAGTCAACCAAGGTCGTTTACTAGGAATTTCTGACATTCGAGATGAGAGTGACAGAGACGGAATGCGTGTAGTTATTGAACTCAAACGCGATACAAATCCCCAGGAATTGCTCCAGCATTTATATCACCAAACTGCTTTACAAACTAACTTTGGCGCGATTCTCTTAGCTATAGTTGATGGACAACCTCGCCAATTAACCTTACGACAACTATTAGACGAATTTCTCAAGTTCCGAGAACATACTCTCAACCGTCGCTACAGTTACGAATTAGGAAAAGCGGAAAATCGGGTAAATATCCTGGCAGGATTACTGAAAGCCTTAGCAAATTTGGATGATGTTATTGCTATATTACGGCAAGCGCCCGATGGCAGTACCGCCAAGATGACACTTTGTAATCGCCTAGATTTAAGTGATGTCCAAGCAGATGCCATTTTGTCTATGCCCTTACGTCGTCTCACTGGTTTAGAACAGCAAAATTTACAACAGGAATTTGACCAACTTAACCGGGAAATTAGCGTATTGCGGACATTACTGGACGACAGACGGGAATTACTCAAAGCCCTGAAAAAAGATTTGCGAACTCTCAAACGGAAGTACAATGATCCGCGACGGACGAAAATAATTCACACTACAGAAAAACCAGTTTCCGAAGAGAAAGGTAAAGCTAAACCAGCAGCAGTAGCCGCAGCAGATAATTCTCCAGCGAAAATTCCCACTCCTAAACCGGAAGCACCGCTAGAGGAAACTATTGTCGAAGTTACTCAGCGGGGTTATGTGCGGCGGATTTCCCCCAACAGTAAAAAAACAAAAGGGGAAAACGGCTTGCTAGATCATGATTTCCTGATCCAAACGGCATTAACTAATACTCACAAAGACCTGTTAATCCTCACTAGCGGTGGTAAAGTCTATCCCATTACGGTGGGAGATATTCCTCTAACTACTGGACGTAGTTCGACTTCGCTCACTACAAGTTCAGCACGAGGAACGCCATTGATTACGATGCTTACCAGTACCGCTCAAGGTAACACGGAAGGTATCATTACTCGGTTCTTGTTGCCAGAAAAACCCGAAACGTTGGAAATGGTTCTGTTAACGAAGGAAGGACGGATTAAACGCCTATCTTTGTCGGAATTTGTGAATTTCTCACGGCGAGGAATTACAATTTTGAAGCTTAAAGATAATGACGAATTAGCGTTTACCCAATTCCTTAGCAGCGGAGAACATCTAATTTTGGCGAGTTCTAGCGGTCGTCTATTAAGGTTTCCGGTTAATGATGAACAATTACCGATTATGGGTCGGGCTGCAATGGGTTTACAAGCTTTCCGCCTTTTGAAAAATCAGCAAATGGTTGGTTGTGTCAATGTCAGTAAAAATCACCAATTATTGCTAGTGACTGAAGAGGGATATGGCAAAATTATGGATGCTAATCAGTTGAGGGCTGCGAATCGGGGGGATTTAGGAATACAACTTGTGAAATTTAATAATAAAACCGACAATTTAGCGGCTATGGTAGCAGCAAAACCAGGTTCGGAGGTTGCATTATTGACAAATAAGGAGCGAGTTATCCGCGTATCGGTAGATGCAGTTCCTAATCTCAACAAAGATAGTAAGGGTGAAAGTATTTGTCAACTCAATAGGGATGAGAGGATTATTAGTGTGGTGGAAGTAGAGTAGGATTTTTGATAATCCCCGGTCTCTAGATACGGGGATTTTTAAGACCAAATCAATCATTTTAACGGCAATGTCAGTAATAATTTTTATTTACTCTCTTCTTCCTTGTTCTTTTAATAATATATCCATCCATTCTCGATCTTCCGCTAACAAGTCTGGTACAGGAGGAATATGATAATCTAAAGTTAAATCAAATGCAGCTTGTTCATATATTTCTAAGAACAAATTCTGTAAATTTAACTCTATTTCCTCCTCTCCTTTTTGTAGAGGTATGGGAAAATTAGGTATAGTTTGTTTGACGGAAAATGCAAATAATTGAGCCGATGGAAACCGATAGGATCTCACAATTAAAATGCGATAATCTGTATCAGAAATCCTGGTGACAATGGGCATTTTTTCCCCAGTTCTAATTAAGTCAATTTCTACTAAGTTAGTATCACTTTGCAATATTTTCTCCCGTTTATCTAAATAGGATTTTCTACCTTCTTTAGTTTTTTTATTAGTGGGAGAAAGTATCTCAATTATAGTTACTACCTTACCTGTAGAAACTTCTCTAATTTCTAAATATCCTTCTTTAATTTCTAAAGGTAATGGTAAGGTTACAGTAATCGCCCTATTCTCTGTTTCTGTGGGTAAAGTCGCTATTGCAGTTTTCCTAATACTTGGTTTTTGTGCTTGTTTAACTGATAAAATTGCTACATCAGGAATACCAATTAATAAAGAGTCTTCAGTATCAAGTCTATAGGTACGTTTTTCAATAGCTACTCGATATTGAGGACGCAAAGTAGGAGAGATAGCAATAGCGATCGCTGTAATTAATCTATGATGTACTTCTGACCATAAATCAGGATTTTCTAAGTAGGGATTCATCCCTGGAAATGGTGAACTCATAAATTTATCACTCTAAGAGTTACTCGTTTAGTATAGCATTTATGCAGGTTTTGCTCTGGATGCTGGTAAGTATTCAAATAAAAATATAAATCTCAGTGTTTTTGCGTTAATATAACTCTAGATGCTGAAATTTACGACTATGACCTCAAATTTTGCCTTCTTAAAACAGTTGTATAACGCTTTTGACCCATTCCGACCTTTACCTGCTGGAGATCCTGCTTATGTGGATTGTACTGATGTACGGGGAGATGGGGATATATTGGAAGCGGTAGGGAGAGAGATATTATATTCTGACAGAAAAACCTGTCAACTGTATGCAGGTCATCGTGGTGCAGGTAAATCTACAGAATTACTAAGACTACAAAAAGATTTAGATGAAAAGGGTTTTTTTGTCGTCTACTTTGCGGCAGATGAAGCAGATATTGATCCAGAGGATGTTCAATATACAGATATTCTTTTAGCTTGCACTCGCAATATTTTAACAGCATTGAAAGATATCGCTGATTCTCAAGCTGTATTGAATTGGTTAAAAGAACGATGGGACAATTTAAAAGATATATTGCAAATAAAAATTTCTTTAGAAGGATTATCAATTGAAGCACAGATTTCGCAATTTGCCAAAATTACAACTAAAATGCGAAGTGAACCCGGTGAACGCCAAAAAATTCGTGGTTTAATTAAGGACCATACTCCCACTTTAACTACGGCATTAAATGAATTTATTCGAGATGCTAAAAAAAATCTCCCTTCAGGATATCACGAATTAGTATTAATTGCTGATAACCTAGATAGAATTGTTCCTATTCCCCAAACAGATGGACGTAGCAATCATGACGAAATTTTTATAGACCGTAATGAACAACTCAAAAATTTAGATTGTCATTTAGTTTATACTATCCCAATTTCTTTACTTTATTCTGACCGCGCAGCATCATTAACAGAGATTTATGGACTTCCCCAAGTTTTACCGATGATTATGGTAAAAACTCCGGAAAATGAGCCTTTTTCACCAGGACTTGATAAAGTTATTGAAATTCTCCAAAAACGACTAAAGAAAGTAGATCCTAATAAATCTATTGTTGATTTATTTGAAAGCAGATCATCTTTAGAGATGTTATGTTTAATGAGTGGCGGTCATGCGCGGAATTTATTATTATTAATGAAGGAAGCACTCAAATATACAACGACTTTACCTATTACTGACAAAACCTTGCAGCGTTCAATTAGCGAATTGCGAAAGACATATAAAGATACCATTTATGCGAATGAATGGAGATCTCTGGCAAATGTTCATTATTCCAAAGAAATAGTTAATGATCAGCTACATCGGGGTTTATTATTTAATCGTTGTATTTTAGAATATCGCTATCTCGAATCAGAGGGAGGAAGTAACGTTTGGTATGATATTCATCCTCTAATTAAAGGAATAAAAACATTTCAGGATGCCTATAATCAATTATATCCTGGATAGTTAGACCTCTCCCTAACCCTCTCCTAACAAGAGAGGGGACAGGAAAAAGTTTAGATGCTGTGAATTTTCTATTTTTGTTCCCCTTCCCTTCTAGGGAAGGGGTTAGGGGTTAGGTTTCTGGTATATCCTGGATAGTTAGACCTCTCCCTAACCTTCTCCTAAGAGGAGAGGGGACAGGAAAAAGTTTAGATGCTGTAAATTTCCTATTTTTGTTCCCCTTCCCTTGTAGGGAAGGGGTTAGGGGTTAGGTTTCTGGTATATCCTGGATAGTTAGACCTCTCCCTAACCCTCTCCTCTTAGGAGAGGGGACAGGAAAAAGTTTAGATGCTCTGAATTTTCTATTTTTGTTCCCCTTCCCTTGTAGGGAAGGGGTTAGGGGTTAGGTTTTTAAAGTCGTAATATTAATAACAATTTTATTAAAAAATCCTCTAAAATTATGCCTCTTAAACTCAGTGATTGGGATCAAGATTTACCAATAGAACAAGATGAAGAATATCAAGCCTTTATTCGTACACTTCAGTTTACAGACGGCTTTAGTATATTATTTGTGCGTTGTTCTCCGTCCGGAGGTGAACAATTAATTAGTCAAGTGAAAGCAGATATTCATGATCAAAATATAGAAGTTATCAAATTAGATAAAGATGTGACGAATTTATATGAAGTAGTTGATAAATTACCTAACAAAAACAATATCAATATATTATTTATTACAGGCTTAGAGTCTTCATTCTATAAATACGAAGAAGCCAAAACTTTAGTAGGTTGGAATAGTCGACAAACTCATCATTATAGTTGGGAAAGTGTACCACCGTTTTTAATTAATATCAACCAACAACGAGAACGGTTTAGAGATAGTTTTAATATTTGTTTTATATTTTTATTACCGCAGTTTGCAATTAAATATTTTATTCACCGCGCCCCCGATTTCTTTGATTGGCGTTCTGGTTTATTTGATTTTCCTTTAGATTCAAAAACTCTAGAACAAGAAGCTACACGGATTATTCAAGAAGGAACTTATGAGAAATATGCAAATTTAACCAATGAAGAAACAAATCAGAAAATCTTAGAAATTATAGATATTATTGAACATGAAATAAATAATGAACAAAAAGCTGAATTATTTTTTGAATTAGGTTATTTGCAAAGAGTTAGAAAAAATTATGAAGAAGCCATATCTTCCTACGACAAAGCTGTGGAATTTAAACCTGATTATCACGAAGCTTGGAACAAACGGGGCATTTCCCTAGGTAATTTAGGCAGGTATGAAGAAGCCATATCTTCCTACGACAAAGCTGTGGAATTTAAACCTGATTATCACGAAGCTTGGAACAAACGGGGCATTTCCCTAGGT
>NZ_JAQMTJ010000151.1:0-6050 GCF_028330815.1 Dolichospermum lemmermannii CS-548 | reverse complement strand
CTTGCATATGCCGTAATGAATGGGGTTAAAGCTAGGGGAGAAAAAGGACAATACAGTACAGAACGTATTCATTTTAACAAAAATAACCATTCTTAACTTTTCGTTACATAGTTAGAAACTTTTCCGCCGACCTACTTATAGGTAATTTGGATATTTCCTCCATAATGATCTTCGATCTTTTTTCGTAATGCTGTAAATAAACAAGTTCTGGTTTCTATATCTAGTTTTAGGTATTGTGTATAGGTGCTTAAAAGCAGTAAAAAGTCATCCATATAATAATTAACTCTACAGACAACTTGTTCGGAAACTAAATTTTTGAATTTACCTGAATCAATGGCTTTTTGTCCTAAAGCTTGCACTATCTCTTTTTGAGTTTCTATATCTTCATATCTGTCTAAAAGTGGAGCATACTTTTGATAAACTTCCCGAAAATTTTGATATATTTCATATTCTGGTTGCGGTGTCATATTCCACAGCAAAATTAAATTACCATGATTCCGTAAAGCTTGAGAAATTTTGCTATTACCAAATTCAGGATTAATCCAATGGTAAGAAGTTGCTGCTAAAACAGCATCAAATTTTCCGGTTTCTAGTTCCCATTCTTCAAAGGTTGTTTGCTGAATTTCCACCTGTGGATAGATTACACAATTTTGTTTTGCCAAATTACAAGCTGCTAAACTTGGTTCTAAACAAATCATAGAAAAACCTAATTGAGCAAATGCTAAAGTTGCATTTCCCGGTCCACAACCTAATTCTAGAATATTGGCTTTGGTGGAAAGTTGAGCTACTTCTACAGCACCATTAATAATTTCTTGTGGATAGCGAGGTCTGAATTTATTATAAGCTTCTGCAACATGAGAATACCAGTTTTTTCTAGTTTCTAAATCTTGAGAATATAAGTTTTTTAGTAGTTCCAGTTCTTTCATAAGTTATTCTTTAAGAAGATTTGCTATTTCATCTGCTGTGGAAGTAAATTCAATCATTATAATAATATTATTTTGACCGTGTATCAGTTTTTTTTCGTAGCTTTTTCTCTATCTTTCTTAGCTTTATTTTTTTTATCAATTTCTTCTTGAATTTTAATAAATCTATCTGTATCGAGCCAATTTAAAAAAATAAGATTTTGGCATTCTATTGATAAATATAAGCAATAATTTAATATATTTGTATTAATATCAAGGTTATACTTGTTAAATATTTCAAGAACTTGATCCCCTGGCTTTTCATCATTAATATTTTTAATATCTTCCTTTATTGCATCTATTTTTTTATCTACTTTATCACTAAAAGATATCTCAATATTATTGGAATGCTTATTTTTAATCCAATCATTGATCTTGTCAAGTCCTATACATATAGCTTCTCCTCTATCTATATATATTGATATTTTATATAAGCTTATTTTTTTTTGTAATACTTGAATGATTGTATTGGTAGATTCTAAATTAAAATAACAGCTTACTAAAATCAAATGGTATTTTTCATCTATTACATTACCATGCAATAAAAAATCAACTAATAATTGTTGTTTGTCTTTTTGAAAAAAAAAGTTGTGTGTGGAAATCATTGATACTCGTGGTAGTTTCACAGACTTAAATTTTTGAATAATTATTCGAGGTTTTACGAAAACAACAACTTCATTAATCTGTTGCTATCTTACGAAAATTCTTGTAGTAAATTCCTTAATCAAGAATTACCTTACTTATCAACATCCATTGCTAAAGCTTCAAAATTAGTAATTGTTACTTCCACATCAGGGAAAATTGCCGTTATTTTTAACTCTCCTCCCATAGCTTCAATAACTTGTCTTAGATGACTAACATACATATCAGTACGATTCTCTAATCTAGAAATAGCAGGTTGTTTAATTTGCAACTTTTCAGCTAATTGAGCTTGAGATATTTTTAAAGCTTGACGTAATTCAGCTAATGCCATTTCTTCTTTTAATGTAGCTGTTTGATTCGCTATTTTGGTTTTTCTTTCTGAGGAGAAATCTTTGGTAAGATTGCTAAACTTTTTATGTCCTGTCATATTAAACCCTCACGACTAATTTCTTCAAGATATTCATCATAAAGACTATCTGCTATAGGAATATATTTTTCATAAAATCGGTTATCTCCTGTTTTATCTCCACCAATCAGTAAAATTGCCACTCGTCGCGGATCAAAAGCATAAAATATTCTGATTGGTTTACCACCGCTTTGAATACGTAACTCTCTTAAGTGGGAATTTTTTGAACCTTTAACATCGGATGAATAAGGAAAGGGTAATTGAGTTCCTTTTTCTTCTAGTAGTTGAACAATGCTGACAATATCATCTTGTTGTTCCTCTCTAAGAGTTTGCCACCAATGTTCAAACTCATTAGTATATTCTATTTCCCAACTCACTTTCTATTATATTACGTTGATGTAATAAATTATAGCTCTAATTTATCAATTTTCACAACTAATAAAAATTTTTACTTGTTCCCAAAGCTATCACGGCATTTTGTCCCCCAAAGCCAAAGCTAAAAGATAGCACTTGCTGAATTTTACTTTCTTGTGCTGATGTGATGAAATTTAAATTAAATTCTGGTTGCTGAAGTCCTACACAGGGAGGTAAAATTTGGTTTTGCAATGCCATGAGTGAAAATGCTACACCTAAAGCTCCAGATGCTCCTAATGTATGACCTGTGCTACCTTTTGTGGAACTAATCGCTAATTTTGGTGAAAACAAGTGTTGAATAATTTTACTTTCAATGCGGTCATTTAACTGGGTAGCTGTACCATGAGTGTGAATGTAGTCTATGTCTGTGGGTGAAATGTGACTACGTTCTAAACATTGTTTAATTGCCATGATTGCACTTTTACCTGATGGTTCTGGTGAATTTCCATGATATGCGTCTGCTGTCAAGCCAAAACCTAGTATTTCTCCATAAATCTTGGCTTGTCTTTGGATGGCTAATTCCGCAGATTCGAGAATCAAAACAGCACCACCTTCACCTAGTACCAAGCCTTCTCGCTGCAAATCAAAGGGATAAGCTCCTGTTTTGGCTAAAGCCCCCATTTGCCTAAATCCGGCAATTGTCAGGGGGGTTATGGGTGCTTCTATTGCTCCTGTAATTGCTCGTTGGTATTGCCCAGTTTTGATCAACATTGTAGCTTGAGCGATCGCCCAAATTCCCGTTGCACAAGCCGCCATTGGGGCTAAAACTGCTGCTGTTGCCCCAATTTGTCGCGCTACAGCGATCGCATTCATCTGAGGTAAAGTATTTAACCAATTATCTAAGTTTAATTCTGCCTCTTCCTGATACATCTGTCGCGCCATGATCTCCCAAGATGCTTGATAACTCCGACTAGAACCAATTACCACCGCGCAATCAGGTAAAGGTGTTATTAATTGAGCATCTTGTAAAGCTGAGTTAACAACTATTTCCGTGAGTGTATTTAATAAAGAGGGTTTTTCAGCAATTAATCCCAGGGGAATTATTCCCAATTCTGGAAATAGTTGATGTAATTTTATTCCCGTTTTTCCTAATACTAAATCTCGCCAACTAGCCTCCAAGCTTTTACCTAAAGCGGAAACTAAACCAATCCCAGTCACAACAACTCTAACCAATTTTAGATTTTATATAAAAATACATGAAGAAGGAGTCAGAAGTCAGAAGTCAGGAGTCAGGAGTCAGGAGTAAGAATACTTGTAAAATCACGAAACAACTTTAGGCTAGTACCGCAGGGCGGAATTAAAAATTAACAATTAAAAATTAAGAAGCAGATGGTATAAGCTTTTCAGGAATTTTTAATGGTTGCTTAACTTACGCCGTATTGTACTAGTTATCAATTATTTTGACAACTGACAACTGACCACTGACCACTGTACGGGCGAAGCATTTGGAGAACTATTTTTTGCAATGACCGATAATTTATCTTCCAAATGCTTCGCCCCTACTGACAACTGACAACTGACAACTGACAACTAAACTATGGAGCAGTTTTTAGATTTTCCGCGCCTTGAGTAACTTTTGTCGATACAATGCGATCGCCTTGCTCGATTTTGTTCACTACCTCAAAACCTTTGGTAACATTACCAAACACCGCATAGTTACCATCCAAGAACGATAAATCTGCTAAAGCAAAGTAAAATTGAGCAGAAGCAGAATCAGTTGGTTGTGATCTAGCCATAGCGATCGCCCCTTGCTTATGCTGTAATACAGGCTTCTCAGTAATTGTCTTACTGTAAATAGGCTCTTTTGCGCCTTTTGGTTTAATTTCTAACGGTATCCGGCGCTCATTCCCAGTTTTAGGATCAATAAAACCACCTGTTCCCAGTCTATTTTCGGGAAATTTCGGATCTTTACCTTGGGGATCTCCACCTTGAACCACAAAAGGTTGAGGTTCACGCACAACACGATGGAATGCTAAACCGTCATAAACGCCTTTTTGAACCAAATCCACAAAATTACCCGCAGTAATTGGTGCATTTGTGCCATCTATTTCAATTGTAATTGATTGGGGGTTAACTACTTCTCCACGCCTCACCGTCATCACCACCGTAGCTTTACCCTCAAGGCGTGGTAAACCTTTGGTTCCAGGAATACTCTCACTAACAGTTTCTGATACTGTTTGTGCGCTAGTAGTAGCACTGGTAGTCGTTGCCGTTGGGGATGAATTAGAAGATGTTGTACTACCAGTACATCCTCCCAAAGTCAAAGAGCCAATCATCAATAGAACTACAAAAAATTGTGGAAATTTTAACCGCATTGTTAGTGACTGCATTAAACAAAATATCTTCATCTTTTCTGGCCAATTATTCCTTAGATCCCCAGATCCCCGACTTCTCTAAGAAGTCGGGGATCTTATGTTATGGATCTTATTGTTCACCAATTCAAAATCCCTAGAGTCCTTCTAAAGATACTCCTAAAAAACGAGCTAATTCCGCACCTTGGGTTTCCAAATCTGCCAAAGATAACGGTTGACCTACTCGTGTGAGGGGAATATCTCTTCTACCCTTAACCCTAAGATACAAAGCACGTTGAGGATTCAGACCTTCTTTAATCACAATCCTGACAGATTGTACATCTGCAATCCTGCCGTCAATTTGGATTTGACGGTTTTTCCCTGGAAACCCCCAACGAAAGATTTTTAATGTCCCCGTTTCCCGATTGAACTCATTATAACCGCCGCCTAAATCCCACAGCACCACGAGCCACAGATATGTAGCTAATAGCAAGCCAGCAGAACCATATAGTCCCATCACCAATCCTTGAGGGACAAATATTAGTTGTGTTGCATCAGTAACTATGAGTAAATTAACTTTGAGATAACTAGAGATCCCAGCTAAGAAAAAACCACTGGCTCCCATAGTTACAATGCTTGCCCACCAGTAGTTACTAAACCGACGTGAACCAAGAACCTTTTGAGAGAGAAGGTTCTCGCTTTTGTTAATTGTTGTTGATACGGTCATTAAACTGCCTTGGACTATCTTTCTCAAGTCTGCCACTGAAGCAGTCTGGATTGCAAGTTATCAAAGAATTGAGCAGAAATTTTATCCTGAACTTGAAGGATTTTAGGCCGCAGGGCCTGCGCCCCTAGGAAGATTTCTGAGAAAACCTATGTCCAATTGTTAAAATTCTGATATGGATAGAAAATATTTAACTTCCTGTTCCATATCCAGCCCAAACCCTGAAGAATGTGATAAGTTAAGAATCATTGCGTTACCACAATCTAGATTGCTAGTTAACGGTAGCCGATCATATGAGAAATGATCACTTTGTCAAGTAGTCAGTTCTCACAATCTTAGCTTCTGCAAGGCTGCTGGGTTTGTAAAAAAACGTTGAATTCCTCACGGCAGATGATATAAATCAGTAAAACTGTGGAAACACTGCTTAAAAAAACGGGGCAATTTTAGTAAAAAACGAGGATTTTAGTTAAATGACCATCGCAGTTGGACGCGCCCCCAGTAGAGGGTGGTTTGACGTATTAGACGACTGGCTAAAGCGCGATCGCTTCGTATTCGTAGGTTGGTCAGGAATATTATTATTCCCCTGTGCCTTCCTCGCATTAGGCGGTTGG